>SKKS01000457.1 GCA_007123625.1 Paracoccaceae bacterium | reverse complement strand
GGAACAGCGCCGCAACGCATTGCGCCAGCAGCCCGGTTGCCAGAATGAAGGGCAGCCCCAGAACCAGAATTGCAGCCGGACTGCCAAGGAAGGGCAGATCATAAAGGGCTGGCAGAAGGATCAGATAGAGGGGCAGTAAAGCGGTGTAGAGAGCGGTCCAGACAGCCATGCGGCCCAGCACATTCCAGACCGGATGGCCTGTGCCTGTTTGTCGCCGCGTCGCCACCAGTGCAAGCCCCATCAGCATCGTCTGCTGCAAGATCAGCACGAAGGCCGCCGGAAGGACATAGGTGGCATAGCCTGCAGCCGGGTTGAACAGGGGAACTTCGATCTGTAGGGCAGGGCTGACCTGTGCCCGTGCCACATCGGGCATGGTGCCCTGCGCGATCAGTCGCCCCATCTCGACCTCTGCGCCCATCTGGCGAAGTGGCACGGCAGCGCCCTGCATGACGCGCTGATACATCAGAAAGTAACTCGCATCGGCATAAATTGCGACCGGGCTTTGACGGCCGCGCAGAAGATCGCGCTCGAAGCCCTCTGGGATCAGCAGCACACCATAGGCTTGTCGGGCCTGAACCAGACGCGTTGCGGTTATCATGTCGGGGGCGTCCTGCGCGAGGGTCACGGCCTCGGATGACGTGACACGCCGTGCCAGCTCTGCCGAACTGGAGGAGCGATCAAGATCGACCAGAACCACCGGAATATCGCGCAAGAGTTCGGCTCGGTAGGGAAAAGGATAGATCAGTGCATAGATGACCAGTGCTGCGATCATTATCAGCCGCACCTGCCGATCCGCAAAGATACCGCGCAATTCGGCGCGGGCTGCGTTTATAAACGCGCTCATTTCGCAGCCCTTTCTGTGCGCCCGATTCGCAGCACCTGCGCGAACACCAGCAGCATCAACACCCCGGCAATCACCAGAAGCCAAAGCACGGAGGTGATGGAAATCTCGAACGGTGTGGCGCGGAGCGACTGGTCTATGCGCAGTTCGACATACCAGGTGCCGGGGATCATGGCGCCCCAGACCTGTGCCAGCGGCGACATGGCCTCTCGCGGGAAGCCAACCCCCATGAACCCGAAAGCGGGCGCTGTGATGACTGCGATAATACTGGCCGCGCGCCCCATGTCGCGGGTGAGCACAAAGGCAAGTGCCCCGATCAACTGGACCGCCAGAATGAACGCTGCTGCGCCCGCACCCATCAGCAGAAGCGAGCCGCGCAGCGGAACGCCAAGCCAGCCATAAAGCGCGATATCCGACAGGCCAAGGATCAGCAGAAATACGAATGTGTAGGGCAGGATCTTTCCCAGCAGGGCCGGGACCATGCCGCCAGCCATCCGGCCCAGTGCCTGCCGATCGCACTGGGTGCCGAAATCCAGCGATAGGGCATAGGCGGTCGCGGCGGCGGCGATGATCTGCAAGACTGTCGGCACCAGCGCGGCAAGCAGGAAATGCACATAGTCAAAGGCAGGGTTGAACAGGGCATGGGCCTGCAGCGGAATTGGGTTCACGCTGACAGCGGCCTGTACTGGCGCTTCTCCCTGACCTTGCCGCACAGACAGACGCAGCCCGGCAAGCGCGGTATCGATGGCATTGCGTGCGCCGCGCGCCACAAGCGAGCCGGTGCTCATATGCTGGTTGTCGTAGAAAGTGACAATCTCGGGGCGTTCGCCACGGAGGATCTCGCGCTCCAGCCCTTGCGGCAGATAGACGGCGCCGCGCACGTCGCCTGACACGATCAGTTTTTGTGCCTCGGACAGGGAGAGGGCATGATGCGCGACGCGCGTTTCCGGGGCGGCGTCCAGCATGCGCACAAGGCTGCGCGACAGGTCAGAGCGATCATGATCGACCACCGCAATCGGCAAGCCGACAGGGATACCGGCGCGGAAAACTGCGCCGAGGATCAAGAGCATCAGAAGCGGCAGCACCACCACCAGCCCTGCCAGCGTTGGGCTGGTCACCAGCATCCGAACCTCGCGCAGCATGACCGCCAGCATGGTTTATCGATCCAGCGAGATCAGCGCCGACATGCCGGGGCGCAGACCGGCGACAGGATCAACGGGGCGGGCGCGCACCTCGAAGCTGCGCAGGTCGAAATCACCGGTGGCCCTTGTGGCCCGCCAGTTTGCGAACTGGCCCTGCACGTTGATCAGGGTAACCCGGGCCTGAACATTGGTGCCGAGTGCGGGAACCTGAATGGCCAGCGTATCGCCCACTTCAAGCCCGGAGAGCAGATCCTCGCGCAGATTGAAGGTGAACCAGGCCTGTTCAAGATCGACGATCGTGAAGAGCGGTGCGCCGGGGGCCACGTTTTCGCCCAACTCGACCATCCGGGCAGAGATCTCGCCGTCCAGCGGCGCGAAGATGGTCAACTCGTCCAGATCCGCCTGGCGCTGGGCAAGCGTGGCTTCGGCTTGCGCAACCTGCGCGGCAGCAACGGCTCTTTCCTCTGGCGAGGCCCCGGCGCGCGCCAGATCAAGCTGCGCTTCGGCCGCTTCGACACGTCGGCTGGCCGTATCGACATTGCGGATGCTTTGATCAACCGCTGCCTGCGGGCGCAGACCGCGTTCTCCCAGTCCGGTATCGCGGGCAACCTGTTCCTCTGTCAGGCGCAGATCAGCTTGTGCAGCGGCCAGTTCGGCTTCGCGCGCGCGGATCATTTCCGGTCGGGTTGACCCAGCCGCAATTTGCGAGGCGCGCGCCACCTCAAGACCCGAGGCAGCAGCCGCATGGCCGGTTACAAGTTGCGGATTTGCCAGCTCTGCCAATATCTGCCCAGATGCGACCCGATCGCCAAGTTCCGCGCCCAGAGCGGTCACGCGGCCGGAAATACGGGCGGATACATCTACGCGTGGCGCGGCCACTTCGCCCTGAATCAGCAACGGGCCGGGACGCGTCACCCACCAGACCGATGCCGCAATGAGAACCGCAAGCAGACCAAGCACAAGAAAGGGCAGGGCGGTCTGGCGCCGTGAGGGAGGATCGTGTTGCATGAAAAGCGCTCAAGGTTGTGTCACCAACGAAGGCGGCACAGTACTCCTTGTCTGTGGCAAACACAAACTCAGGGTGTGTCCGGTAACGCAAGGTCATCACTGGTCATCGCCCTCCAGACGCTGATTTTTCGCCCGACCGCCAGCGCAAGCGACCAGATTTTGCGGCGATCCGTCGCACAGGCAACAGCAGGGGCGCTACGCCTTATTGCCTTCTTGTGAAATAATGTTGCGCGCGGTAAGGAGTCGCGATGCCAATTTGACCGGATGTCCCTGCGAGGACACCGGCTTACCTGAACGAAAGGGGGACGACGCGTGAAAGTCGGGGCGTTGAAGGAAATCAAGCCGGGAGAAGCGCGGGTCGCGATGACACCGGAAAGCGCGGGACAACTGCAAAAGCTTGGGCATGAATGTTTCATTCAGGCGGGCGCAGGTCTGGCAGCAGGGTTCAGCGACGAGCTCTATGGACAGGCCGGTGTCTCGGTTCTCGCGGATGCCAGCGCGGTGTGTGCGGCGGCCGATGTCGTCATCAAGGTGCGCGAGCCCGAATTGGACGAAATCAACCTTCTGCGCGAAGGCCAGACCCTGATTTCCTTTTTCTGGCCGGCGCAAAACGCCGAAATGCTGGAAGCTGCGAAACTGCGCGGTGCAACTGTCATCGCGATGGACATGGTCCCCCGGATCAGCCGTGCGCAGAAGATGGATGCGCTGTCATCCATGGCCAATATCGCGGGCTACCGCGCCGTGATCGAGGCCGGGAACAATTTTGGCCGCTTCTTCACGGGTCAGGTGACCGCTGCCGGCAAGATCCCGCCAGCGCGCGTGCTTGTCGTTGGTGCCGGGGTGGCAGGGCTTGCCGCGATTGGGACCTCGACCAGCCTTGGTGCGATCACGATGGCCTTTGATGTGCGCCCTGAAGTGTCCGAGCAGATCGAGTCGATTGGTGCGGAATTCGTGTTTCTGGAGTTCGAGGAAGCGCAGGACGGTGCCGAGACAGGCGGTTATGCGGCGCCTTCCAGCCCGGAATTCCGTGAAAAGCAGTTGGCAAAATTCCGTGAACTGGCACCAAATGTCGATATCGTCATCACCACCGCGCTGATTCCCGGGCGCCCTGCGCCCAAGCTCTGGACCGAGGATATGGTGCAGATGATGAAGCCGGGCTCTGTGATTGTGGATCTGGCTGCCGAGAAGGGGGGCAACTGTGACCTGACGGTCATGGATGAGCGCCTTGTGACCGAAAACGGCGTCATCATCATCGGGTATACGGATTTCCCAAGCCGGATGGCGGCGCAGTCTTCGACCCTGTATGCCACCAATATCAGGCATATGCTGCATGATCTGACCCCGGCCAAGGATGGGGTGATCAACCATAATATGGAAGATGACGTCATCCGTGGTGCAACGGTCACCCATGCAGGCGAGATCACCTTCCCGCCACCACCTCCGAAGGTGAAAGCGATTGCGGCAAAGCCGAAAGAGAAGGTCAAGGAACTGACCGCTGAGGAAAAGCGCGCGCAGGAAATCGCAGCGTTCAAGTTGCAGACGCGCAATCAGGTCGTGTTGCTGGCTGTCGGTTCGGCGCTGGTGTTGTCGGTCGGATTGGTTGCGCCGGAATCCTTCATGCGCAACTTCATCATCTTCGTGCTGGCCGTGTTTGTCGGCTTTCAGGTGATCTGGAAAGTGTCGCACAGCCTGCACACGCCGCTGATGGCTGTGACCAACGCGATTTCGTCGATCATCATCGTCGGCGCGCTGTTGCAGATCGGATCAACATCGATCCTCATCACTCTCATGGCCGCGCTTGCGCTTTTGATGGCGGCTGTGAACATCTTTGGCGGTTTCATGGTGACACGGCGCATGCTCGCCATGTTCCAGAAGTCCTGACGGCAGGAGGAATAAGAGATGGATTTCGGATTTACGGTTGCGGCCTATGCGGTTGCGACAGTTCTCTTTGTCCTGTCGCTGGGCGGTCTGTCAGGGCAGGAAAGTGCGAAACGCGCGA
Organism: Paracoccaceae bacterium; assembly: GCA_007123625.1. GTDB lineage: Bacteria > Pseudomonadota > Alphaproteobacteria > Rhodobacterales > Rhodobacteraceae > Rhabdonatronobacter. The sequence continues at coordinate 610 of SKKS01000457.1, read as the reverse complement.
TCTGGTATGGCATTGCCGGCATGACAGTGGCCGTTCTGGCCATGCTGGTCGGTCCGGGATCAGGGCTATGGGTGCTGACCCTGATCCTGATCGTGATCGGGGGCGTGGTCGGCTGGCAACTCGCGACGCGGGTGCAGATGACGCAAATGCCCGAATTGGTGGCCTTCATGCATTCGCTGGTCGGGCTGGCGGCTGTGCTGGTCGGGTTCAACGCGCATCTGGAAATCGGGCGCGTGGTGGCGGTGTTTTCTGAGGCTGGACTGCCATTTCCGCAGCCGGTCGGTCTGATGTCCGTGCCAGCCTATGAATTGTGGCAGAGCCTGACCAGTTTCGCGATGATCATCGGCAAGAAAACCGCTGTGGAAGTGACCATTCTGCGGGTGGAACTGATGATCGGCATCTGGATCGGGGCGGTAACCTTCACCGGGTCGATCATCGCCTATGGCAAGCTGGCCGGACGGGTCGACTCGGCCGCAAAGCAACTGCCGGGCGGGCATTTGCTGAATGCGGGTGCTGCGGCTGCGTCAATTCTCTTTGCCGCGCTCTATCTGATCTATGCCGACAACAATGCAGTTGCGATCCTGATGCTTGTGCTGCTGACGGCGATGGC
>SKKS01000214.1 GCA_007123625.1 Paracoccaceae bacterium | reverse complement strand
TTTTCCGAGCGCTAAGTTTTTTCGCGCTGAACATCCCAACGCAACATCAAGCGCGTATGCTCGGACCACCATTGCCAAAATGCCTTCGAGTCTCAGTGCTTCAGCCGCACGACCAGAGAACCCATCCCAGCCCCCAAAACGACACACCCGAGCATTGACCTTTCGTTCGCATCATGTTCCCATCCCACAGGCCAAGGAGCGACCATGACCTCAGATGCTTCTAACGATCTGCGCGCCTTCCTGCGGGGCGAACGGTTCGGGACGGTCATGGCCGACCCGCCGTGGCGATTCAGCAACCGGATCGGTCCGCACGATCCTGACGCGCTCTCAGCGCAGGCCCAGCTCGGCCAGCGCTGCATCAAGTTCCGGCGGAAGCGTGTCATCGCCCGCGCGGGCCACGGGCAGGTCGACGGGCGCCTCGGTCGAGGGCAGGTAGCGCCAGCCCTGAAACGGGCGGCGCACCGCGGGGCGGGTTCGCATGATCTGCGGATCCAGCACGATGGCGCAGCGACGCACCCCGTCCGCGCCGATACGTTCATCAAAGCGCAGCAGGCGCTGGCGGGCGCGGATCTCGCCCTTGATGACCCAATACAGCGATCCGCCCGCCAGCAACTCGTCGGCGCGCTTGGGCCACATGCGGGTCACATGCACCGGCAGCCCGTCACCCCCCTGCGCGCGGCGTGACGCCTGCCAGTCGATCAGGTCCTCGACCGTATCGGCGCCGACGCAAAGTTTGACAAGGTGGGTCAGGGTCATGGGCGGTTTCTATCCCGGTCGGTTGGGGTCTGCGCCTGGGCGCGGCGCATGTAACTCTGCAGGCGGAATAATAGCGCAAGCCCCAGAAGGGCAATCCCCAGTGCGATCAGAACCGTGAGACCAAGGCCAAGCCCTTCGGCGGACAGCGCGAAAAGAAAGGGCGCGGCGGCGCCGGTGACGTTGCGCAACGCGGCCAGATGCCCCAGCCTGCGCCCGATCCCGCGCGCACCGAAAAGCGCCAGCGGCACGGCCCCCCGCACGATGCTGGCCAACCCGTTGCCCGCCCCGAAAAGCACCGCAAAGGCGATGGCAAAGGCCAGCCCGAGCGGCGCCAGCAACAGGGCTCCCGTTGCCAGCACGATCGCACTGCCCGAGATCAGCGCCACCATCAGCGGATGCAGGTTGCGCCACACGGTGGCATCGACGATCCGCACGGCGACCTGCGCCGGACCCATCAGCATGCCGACCAGATACGCGCTTGACCCAAGCCCCAGCGCAATCAGGCTGGGCACCAGATGCACGCCAAACGCGGCAATGACGATCCCGGTCAGCGCGAAACTTGCGCCCAGTATCCAGAAGGCGCGCTGCGCGACCTTGCCTTGCAGCGGGGGCCAGTCCGGGGGCGCAGTCGTCCCTGATGCCCCCGCTCCGGCGTTTCGGGCGTGCCGGGCGATGCGCGCCAGCCAGACATGCAGCGGCAGCGCGACGGTCAGATGCAGCGCGGCAAAGGCCAGCAAGGTCGCGCGCCAGCCGACGCCATCCACCATCACCCCAGTCAGCGGCCAGAACAGGGTCGAGGCAAATCCCGCGATCAGGGTCAGCCGGGTGATCGCCTTGCGCGTGCCCACCGGCACCCCCAGAGCCAGCGCCGCGAACGCCGCGTCATAGAGCACCAGAAAGCTGATGGCCTGCAGCGCGATGACCAGCGCGCCGAACACATGGGCATTCGGCGCCACGGACAGGGCAGCGAAGATCACGGCGACACCGCTGCTGCCGATGGCCATGACGCGCGGCGCGCCGAAGCGGTCCAGCCAGTGTCCGGCGAAACTTGCCACCACCCCGCCCAGCAACAGCCCGACCGAGAATGCCGCGTAAAGCCACGCATCGGTCACGCCGAATTCGCGCGCAACCGGGCCGACAAGCAGGGGGTAAGCGTAGAAGATCGCGCCATAGCCCAGAATCTGCGTCACGCCGAGGATGGCGACCTGCCGCCCCCACCCGTCCGAGATCCCTGCCATGCCGCGCGCGCCCCTAGACCCTGCTGACCCGCGCCCACCATAGCGACCTGCCTGTCAGTGCCAAGGGACTCCGTCGCTGGCCCGGACGCAGGCACTGCGTGGTTGACCGTGCCCGCAAAAGTCCGTTCACTTGTGCGCGATTGCATTCATGCCCCCGGATCAGAATTGGAGACAGAAAGTGATTGAGAAATCTTGGTATTACGCACGCGAGGGCACACGCTTCGGCCCCGTGGATGGCGCCTTGATCGAGCGGTATCTCCACGACGGGACGCTGACGCCGCGCTCACTTGTCTGGCGTGAAGGGCTGGATGGCTGGGAACAGGCCGGTGCGCATTTCGCCGTTCCGGCGCCCGCGCCCGGCACCCCGCCCGCAATACCGCCCACCATGCCCGATGTGCGCGGCATTCCCCGCGCAGGCAGCACCCGGCGGACGCCAGGGCGCGATACCCACCATGACCCGCGTGATCTTGACGGCGCGGACGGTCTGTATATCCACGCCCCGGCGCGCGGCTTTGGCGAAGCGGTTTCGGTATGTCTGCGCCGATATTTCTCCTTCTCGGGCCGGGCCAGCCGGTCGGAATACTGGTACTTCTTCCTGTTCACGGTGCTGATGGGCATTGTCGCCGCGATCCTCGACAGCTTGCTATTCGGATACAGCTGGGAGGACGAAGTCAGCCCGCTGAACAGTCTGGTGAACCTTGCCTTGCTGATCCCGACTCTGGCCGTCGGATGGCGGCGTCTGCATGATACCAACCGGTCGGGATGGTGGATCGGCGGGTTTTTCCTGGCTTTGGTTGGCGGTGCGGTCATGATCGCCTTCATGGGCGCGTCGGGCGGGTATGTCGGCGTCATTTCGGGGTCAGCCTTGCTCGGTCTCATCGTCCTGATCTATTTCATCGTCATGCTGGTTTTTCTTTGCACACGCGGCGATCCGGGGCCGAACCGTTATGGCTAAGCCAGCGCGGTTGACTGCGGGCGGTTGACCGGGGGCAAGGGCATACCTAATCTTGTACCTCGCCCCGCTGCCCGCACAGGATTTCAGCCATGAGCCGTTTCGACGCCCCGATTGCCGAACAGATCTGGGACATGAAGTACCGCCTGCGCGCCGCCGATGGCACGCCCGCCGACCGCACGGTCGAAGACACCTGGCGCCGGATCGCGCGAGCGCTGGCGTCGGTCGAAGCCGCGCCCGACCAGTGGGAAGACAGGTTCTTCGACGCGTTGGCCGATTTCCGCTTCCTGCCCGCGGGGCGGATCACGGCGGGCGCGGGCACCGACCGCAGCGTGACCTTGTTCAACTGCTTCGTCATGGGCACCATCCCCGACAGCATGGGCGGCATTTTCGAGATGCTGAAGGAAGCCGCGCTGACCATGCAGCAGGGTGGCGGGATCGGTTATGACTTCAGCACCATCCGGCCAAAGGGCGCGCCGGTGCACGGCGTGGCCGCCGATGCGTCGGGGCCGCTGTCATTCATGGATGTCTGGGACGCGATGTGCCGCACGATCATGTCCGCCGGGTCACGCCGGGGCGCAATGATGGCCACCATGCGCTGCGATCACCCGGATATCGAGGATTTCATCACCGCCAAGCACGACGCCGCGCGGCTGCGGATGTTCAACCTGTCGGTGCTGGTGACCGATGCTTTCATGGCCGCGGTCAAGGCCGATGGCCCGTGGGATCTGCAGTTCGACGGCCGGGTGTATCATACGGTGCAGGCGCACGACCTGTGGAACAGGATCATGCGCGCGACCTATGACTATGCCGAACCGGGCGTCATTTTCATCGACCGGATCAACGCCGCCAACAACCTGCATTACTGCGAAACCATTTCCGCCACCAACCCCTGCGGCGAACAACCTCTGCCGCCCTACGGCGCCTGCCTGCTGGGGTCGGTCAACCTTGCGCGGCTGGTCACGGACCCGTTCACCGACGCGGCTCGGCTGGACACAGACGCGCTGGACGATCTGGTGCGCGTGGCGGTGCGGATGATGGACAACGTGGTGGATGCCAGCCGCTTCCCGCTGGAAGCGCAGGCGCAGGAGGCGCGCGCCAAGCGCCGGATCGGTCTGGGGGTGACGGGACTGGCCGATGCGCTGATCATGCTGGGCCTGCGCTACGGCGCGGACGAGGCTGTGGCGCAGACCGAAGCGTGGATGCGCGCCATAGCGCGCGCGGCCTATTTCGCGTCGGTCGATCTGGCGCGCGAAAAGGGGCCGTTCCCGCTGTTCGACGCCGAGGGGTTCCTGGCTTCGGGGATGATGCAGGCCATGGACGACGACCTGCGCGCGGCGGTGCGCGCGCATGGCATCCGCAATGCGCTGCTGACCTCTATTGCGCCAACGGGCACCATCAGCCTGTATGCAGGCAATGTCAGTTCGGGGATCGAGCCGGTCTTTGCCTATGAATACACCCGCAAGGTGCTGCAAAAGGACGGATCGCGCAGCGAGGAAAGGGTCGAGGATTTCGCCGTGCGGATGTGGCGCGAACGCCATGGCGACGCCCCCCTGCCCGACTATTTCGTCAATGCCCAGACATTGGCGCCGATGGATCATGTGCGGATGCAGGCGGCGGCACAGAAATGGGTGGACAGCTCGATCTCGAAAACCATCAACTGCCCCGAGGACATCGGCTTCGCCGCCTTCCAGGATGTCTACATGGCGGCCTGGGACATGGGCTGCAAGGGGTGCACCACCTATCGACCCAATGCGGTCACGGGGTCCGTACTGTCGGTTTCCGAAGCCACCGACGCCACCCCCGAGGCCGATCAGGGCGCCGATGTGGTTTATCTGTCCACGCCCTTCGACCGCCCCGAGGCGCTGGAGGGCCATACCTACAAGCTGAAATGGCCCGGATCGGAACATGCGATCTATGTCACAATCAATGACACGGTCATCAACGGCCACCGCCGCCCGTTCGAGATTTTCATCAACTCCAAGAACATGGAGCATTTCGCCTGGACCGTGGCACTGACGCGCATGATCTCGGCGGTGTTCCGGCGCGGGGGCGATGTGTCCTTCGTGGTCGAGGAACTGAAAGCCGTGTTCGATCCGCGCGGCGGCGCCTGGGTTGAAGGGCGCTACATCCCGTCGATCCTGGCGGCGATCGGGGGCGTAATCGAACAGCACCTTGTGCGGATCGGATTCATCGCGGGTGAAGGGCTGGGCCTGAAATCCGACCCCGAGGCCACGCGCCGCGCAGTGGGCGACACACCGCCCGGCCGCGCCTGCCCGGCCTGCGGCGCGTACGAGTTGGTAATGATCGAGAATTGCCTGACCTGCCGCGCCTGCGGGCACAGCAAGTGCGGCTGAGGTTCGCAGCCGCAGCAGCCAGAAAAACCATAACCCCCAAGTTCGGCAGCAAATTGCGATTTCGGGCTGGTTGCGATTGGGCCAGCCTAGATATTTCAATGGGTTAGGTTGCGATCGAAGCTAATTTTTCGAATGCATTGTTGTGGCACGTATATCTTAAATGAGCCATTGATTATTGGATTTTTACGATGATATCCTTGTGGCATGTATGCCAAGATCACATCATCTGGCGGTCGCCGCTACCTGCAACTGGTCGAGGGCTATCGCACCGAGGACGGTAAGGTCCGCCAGCGCACGAT
>SKKS01000431.1 GCA_007123625.1 Paracoccaceae bacterium | reverse complement strand
TCGCTGCCTTCGATCTGCAACGCGATCTTGTCGTCGCGCAGAACCACCCGGACCAACCCGCCCTTGGCGAGGCGGCCGAACAGCAATTCCTCGGCCAACGGCTTTTTCACGTTCTCCTGAATGACGCGGGCGAGCGGGCGGGCGCCCATCTTGTCGTCATAGCCTTTCTCGCCCAGCCAGGCCGCGGCCTCGTCGGTCAGCTCAAACGTGACGTTGCGATCCATCAGTTGCGCCTCAAGCTGCAGCACGAACTTCTCGACCACCTTCATGATGGTGGATTTCAGCAGCGGCGCGAAGCTGATCACCGCGTCCAGCCGGTTGCGGAACTCGGGCGTGAAGGTCCGTTCGATCGCCGCGGTATCCTCGCCCTCGCGCCGTTCGCGGCCAAAGCCGATGGCGGCCTTGGCCATGTCGGCCGCACCCGCGTTCGAGGTCATGATCAGGATCACGTTGCGAAAATCGACCTGCCGGCCGTTATGGTCGGTCAGCTTGCCGTGGTCCATCACCTGCAGCAGGATGTTGTAGACATCCGGATGCGCCTTCTCGATCTCATCCAGCAGCAGCACACAATGCGGGTGCTGGTCGATCCCGTCGGTCAGCAGGCCACCCTGATCAAAACCGACATAGCCCGGAGGCGCGCCGATCAGACGGCTGACCGCGTGTTTTTCCATGTATTCGGACATGTCGAAGCGCAGCAATTCCACGCCCAGGGTTGCGGCGAGCTGCTTGGCCACTTCGGTCTTGCCGACCCCGGTGGGGCCTGCGAACAGATAGTTGCCGATGGGCTTTTCAGGCTCGCGCAGCCCGGCGCGGGCCAGCTTGATCGCCGAGGACAGCGCTTCGATCGCGTTGTCCTGGCCGAAGACCACGCGCTTCAGCGCGGTCTCGAGATCACGCAACACTTCGGCGTCATCCTTGGAGACATTCTTGGGCGGAATCCGGGCGATCTTCGCCACCACAGCCTCGATTTCCTTCGGGCTGATCGTTTTGCGCCGCTTGGTCACCGGCAGCAGGTGCTGTGCCGCGCCGGCTTCGTCGATCACGTCGATCGCCTTGTCGGGCAGCTTGCGATCGTTGATGTAGCGCGCCGCGAGTTCGACCGCAGCCTTGATCGCGTCATTGGTGTAGCGCAGATCATGGTGCTTTTCGAAATATGGCTTCAGCCCCATCAGGATCTTGGTTGCATCCTCGACCGAGGGCTCGTTGACATCGATCTTCTGGAAGCGCCGCGACAGGGCGCGATCCTTTTCGAAATGCTGGCGATATTCCTTGTAGGTGGTTGATCCCATGCAGCGCAGCTTGCCGCCCTGAAGTGCGGGCTTGAGCAGGTTCGAGGCGTCCATCGCCCCGCCCGATGTTGCACCGGCGCCGATGACGGTATGGATTTCATCGATGAACAGCACGGCATCGTCGTGCTCTTCGAGCTCTTTCATGACCGATTTCAGACGCTCCTCGAAATCGCCGCGATAGCGGGTGCCGGCCAGCAGTGCCCCCATGTCGAGGCTGTAGATCGTGGACCTGGACAGGATTTCAGGCGTTTCGCCATCGACGATCTTCTTGGCCAAACCTTCGGCGATCGCGGTCTTGCCGACGCCGGGGTCACCCACCAGAAGCGGGTTGTTCTTGCGCCGGCGGCACAGAACCTGGATGCAGCGCTCCACCTCGGCGGCGCGACCGATCAGCGGGTCGACATCACCCTTGCGGGATTTTGCGTTGAGATCGACGCAGAACTTGGCCAGCGCCGAATCCTTTGCGTCGGTCCTGGCTTCCTGCGGATTTGCGCTGTCACCTTCCTCGGATCCCGTCACGGGACGGTTTTCGCTGAAATCAGGATTCTTGGCGACGCCATGGGCGATGAAATTCACCGCGTCATAGCGGGTCATGTCCTGTTCCTGGAGGAAATAGGCCGCATTCGATTCGCGTTCGGCGAAGATGGCGACCAGGACATTCGCCCCCGTCACCTCATTCCGGCCCGAGCTTTGCACATGGATGGCTGCGCGCTGAATGACGCGCTGGAAGGCCGAGGTCGGCACCGCTTCCGAGCCTTCGACGCTGGTCACCAGCGTCGACAGGTCATCATCGATGAAATCCTCAAGCGTTTTGCGCAGGACATCCAGGTCGACATTGCAGGCGCCCATCACGCGGGCGGCATCCGGTTCGTCGAGCAGGGACAGCAGCAGATGCTCAAGCGTGGCCAGTTCGTGCCGACGGGTGTTGGCCAGCGCGAGAGCGCCGTGAATGGCCTTTTCAAGGGTGGCGGAAAAAGATGGCACGGGTCTGCTCCTGTTATCCGGCAGATCGCATTCCGCGGGAAAATGCGCACTGCTCTGTCCGGGCCCCGCAGATGCCGGAGTTCCGGATCACCACAGGGTCGTCCCATAATCCTAAAGTTTGGTTTCTGGCGCGCGGCTTCAAGTCTTTTTTTCACCAGCGCCATCACATTTTGCCCTTTGCACCCGGTTGGCGGTGGCGGTGCCTGACGGCGAGGCAGCCGGATGTTGCTGCGCCTGTCGGCGGAACTGGCCGGCTGCGCGGGGTCGCCCAGCCGGGAACAGCGTTGTCATGGGCAGAAATTCAAGGCGGCTTTTGGCGATCGCCGCGGCGCAGGGCCTTGGCCAGCGCGCAGCTTTCTGACAGTCTGAAGCTCTGACCAGCCGGCAGGAGGAGGCCGCATGTCGGATGCACCCGTCCATGAGATCGACCCGGCGGTGTTTCACGCCGACCCTTATCCTGACCTGGCCCGGATGCGCGCCATCGGCCCGTTTGTCAGCGTCCCGCAGCTGGGCGCCACGCTGATCCTGCGCCGGGACGAGGTGTTTCGGCTGGAAAAGCGCATCGATGTGTTTTCCTCGCACCAGCCGGGCGGGCTGATGACCCTGCTGATGGGCGAGAACATGATGCGCAAGGATGGTGACGCCCATATGGCCGAGCGCCGGGCGATCTTTCCGACCGTCTCGCCCCGCACCGTGCGCGATGTCTGGCTGGCGGCTTTCGCGCATGCGGCGGATGCGATCCTTGACGGACTGGCCCCGCGCGGCAAGGCCGATCTGGTGCGTGACTATGCCATGCCGCTTTCGGCCGAGGCGCTCAAGGCGATCACCGGGCTGACCAACATGGATTTCGCCGAGATGGACCGGGTCAGCCAAGGGATGATCGACGGGATCGCCAACTATGCGGGCGACCCGGCCATCGAGGCGCATTGCAATGATTGCACCGCCTCGATCGACCGGCACATAGACGAACGCCTGCCGGATCTGGCCCGCGCCCCGGATGCCTCGCTGATCTCGGTGCAGCTGCAGGCGGGACTGCCCGAGGCGCAGATGCGGGCGAATGTGAAGCTGGCCATCTCGGGCGGGCAGAATGAGCCGCGCGATGCCATTGCCGGGGCGGCCTGGGCGCTGCTGAGCCACCCTGAGGCGTTGGACATGGTTCAGGCCGGGCAGGCCAGCTGGATGCAGGCCTTCGAGGAATATGCCCGCTGGATTTCGCCCATCGGCATGTCACCGCGCCGGGTGGCTGCGCCTTATACCGAGGCCGGGGTGAGCTTTGTGCCCGAGGACCGCGTGTTCCTGATGTTCGGATCGGCCAATCGCGATGAACGGGTCTGGGATCAGCCCGACCGGTTCGACATCAGCCGCGATGTCGGCCCCTCGGTCGCCTTCGGGGCGGGCCCGCATTTCTGCGCCGGGGCCTGGGCCAGCCGCGCGCTGATTGCCGAAGTGGCGCTGCCGCGGCTGTTCCAGCGCCTGCCGGGGCTGCGGCTGGGGGGGGAGGCGCCCTTTGCGGGCTGGGCCTTTCGCGGCCCGCTCAAGGTGCCGGTCGCCTGGGATTGAGGGGCCGGCGCAGTGCTGCGGGGTGGTGCAGCCCCGCAGCGCCGGCACCAGAACGCCTCAGGCCCAGAAGGCCTCAGGCCCAGAAGGCCTCAGGCATTGTCCTTCTGGCGGCGGATTTCGGTCAGCACGGCCAGCGGATCGCCATCCGGCAGACCGGCGGCCGTGGCGACTTCGGGCAGGTGGCAGCGCAGATAGGGGTTCAGCTGCTTTTCCGAGGCCAGCGTGGTGCCGGTGGTCGAGGCGCCTGTTTCCGCAAGGCGGGGCAGCTCGGCCTGCCGCGCGGTGAGGGCCTCGGCATCGGGGGCGAAACGGGCGGCAAAGGACAGGTTCGCAGCTGCGTAGTCATGCCCGGCATAGACCCGTGTTTCGTCGGGCAGGGCGGCAAAGCGGGTGACGGTGGCGAACATGTCCTCGGCCGTGCCCTCGAACAGCCGGCCGCAGCCATGGGTCATCAGGCTGTCGGCCGAAAACAGCGCCTGGGCGGCCGGCAGGTGAAAGGCGACATGGCCCAGCGTATGGCCGGGGGCGTCCATCACCACGAAGCCGCCGGGCAGCGTGTCACCGGGTCCGAAGGTCTGATCCAGCGGCGGCAGGCGGTGGGCATCGGCGGCGGCGCCCAGAACCCTGGCGGGATGGGCGGCAAGGATGCCGGGGATCCCGTCGATATGGTCGGGATGGTGATGGGTGATCAGGATTCGGTCCAGCCGCCAGCCAAGCCTGGCCAGGGCATCGAGGATCGACGGCGCCTCGGGGGCGTCGATCAGCGTGGTCTCCTGCGTGGCCGGATCATGGACGAGAAAGGCGTAATTGTCCTGCAGGCAGCGGATGGTCTCGATCTGGATTGCCACTTGGGCCTCCTTTTAGGGTGTTGGGCTTGGCAAGCGCCGGGCTTTTGGGCAGGGTCCGCATGAGGGTGACACGAAGTTTTCCCGCAGCAGCGCCATGCCTTGAACGGCGCCAGTCTGCGACAGCGAGTGGCCGAGGGCAATGCATCTGGACGTGCAGCAATTGCGCGACTTCTATTACCGCAGCCAGCTGGGCCGGGCTGCGCAGAAGGGCGTGCGTGACAAGCTGGCCGCACGCTGGGGCAATTGCCGGGGGCTGACGGTGGCGGGCTATGGCTTTGCGGTGCCGCTGCTGCGCCCGTTTCTGGGCCAGGCCGAGCGGGTGATCGGGCTGATGCCGGCGCCGCAGGGGGTAATGCACTGGCCCGCTGACGGGGCGAATCATTCGGTTCTGTGCGACGAGGCGCGCTGGCCGCTGACCAATGACAGCGTCGACCGGCTGGTCTTCATGCATGGGCTTGAGACCTCGGAGCATCCGCTGGCCCTGCTGGAAGAGGCCCATCGCGCGCTGGCGCCGCAAGGGCGCGCCATGCTGGTGGTGCCGAATCGGGCCGGGCTCTGGGCGCGGCGTGATGTCACACCCTTTGGCTATGGGCGGCCCTGGTCGCGCGGGCAGATCGCACGGGTGCTGGATGAGGCCGGGTTTCTGCTCAGCGGCCATGGTGCGGCTTTGTTCTTTCCGCCCTCGGGCAGCGGTTTCTGGCTGCGCTCGGCGCGCAGTCTGGAAAGGGCAGGGGGGCGCTGGGCGCCCGAAGCGCTGGGCGGGGTCTGGCTGGTCGAGGCGATCCGCCGCGATACCGCACCGCGCGGTTTGAAACTGGCCGCGCGCCGCCCGGTGCGGGTGCCCTTGCATTCCATTGCGTTCATTACTTACTAGCAACGTAGGCAGGGTCATTGACCCCGTTACGGGACGATGGGGAGCAAGAATTCCCCAGAGAGGACGGCCTCTCAGTCAGCAGGTA
>SKKS01000136.1 GCA_007123625.1 Paracoccaceae bacterium | reverse complement strand
CGCGGTCAACCGACCCGCGCACCCGATGGCATGCAGGCGCTCGCGCCGCCCGTCAGGGCCCTCGACGGGTTGGATCATGCCGATCAGCCGCGCGCGGGTCTTCATGCAATCCTCGATCATCGCCAGATAGCGCGGCTCGAAGATATGAAGGGGCAATCGCGTCCGGGGCAGCAGCAGCGCACCGGACAGCGGAAAGATCGGAACAGTATCTGGCAGGTCCTTCAAGCGCATGTGCTTCCATCTAGGGCGGCGGCGGGCTCAGGCAAAGATCATCGAACTGAGTTTGCGCCGACCGCGCGTCGCCACGGGGTCGCCGGGCTTGAGCGCATCGAAGATGATGAACAATTGCGTCTTGGCGGCCCCGTCGTTCCAGTCGCGGTCGCGGCGGAAAAGCTCCAGAAGCGTGTCCACCGCAGCTTCGGTGTCGCCCTGTGCCTGCAGCGCCAGCGCAAGGTCGAACCGGGCCTGATGGTCGTCGGCATCCGCTTCGACCCGGGCGCGCAGTTCAGCGGCGGGACCGGCGTTCTGGGCCTGTTTCGCCAGCGCGATCCCCGCGCGCGCGGCGTCCAGCTCGGCTGTGTGGGCGATGGTGGCGGGGGCATTGTTGACCAGCGCCTCGGCCTGGTCCAACTCGCCCATGGCGACATGCGCACGCGCCAGACCGCCCAGCGCGGCGGCGCTTTCGGGTTCCTGACCCAGAATGGCGGCAAAGACCTGCGCGGCATCGACCGCAGCACCCTGATCAAGCATTTCCTCGGCGGCTTCCAGCGCTTCGGACAGGCCGCCATCGCCACCCAGATCGGCCACGCGCTTGACGAACGCCTTCAACTCGCTCTGTGGAAGAGCGCCCTGAAATCCGTCGGCGGGCTGGCCCTGCCAGAAGGCATAGACGGTGGGAATCGACTGGATGCGCAACTGACCGGCCACGGCGGGGTTTTCGTCGATGTTGATCTTGACCATGCGGACCTTGCCGCCCGTGGCCTTGACCTCGGCTTCCAGCGCGGGGCCCAGTGTCTTGCACGGCCCGCACCACGGTGCCCAGAAATCCACGATCACCGGGATTTCGCGGCTGGCTTCGATTACCTGCGCCATGAAATCACGATCGTTGCCGTCGATGATCACATCATCTGCGGGCTTCGGCCCGCCACCCAGTTCCAGCATCTTTTGCCCCTTCATAATCATCTTTTGCCTTATATGAGGCCCGGCGTCGCAAAGGCCAAGGGGGCAGCGTGTCAGCCGTGCACGATAAGCCGGGTGCCGAAGCCGATGCGGTTGACGATCCACAGCAGATCATCGCGCCGGAAGGCCACGCAGCCCGCCGTGGGTCGGCGCGGCCCGCGCCAAAGGTGGACGAAGATCGCCGATCCCGCCCCGCGTTCGGCGCGCGGCCAGTTGTAATCGGTGATCAGCACGATGTCATACAGCGGATCGGCGCGGCGCAGGCGCTCGTGGCTGTGGCCATAGGGCGCGCGGACCATGAGGTTGTAATCCTCGTGTGCGGGATCGTCGGACCACAGGTCACGCGGGCCGATGGGCAACGCCCAGTCCGGCAGCGCGGACCGGGCGACCCGGTCGGGGCGGTAGAGCAGGCCCACAAGGCCATGCTGTCCACGCGGGGTGGCGCCGTCACCTTCGCGCTTGGCTGCGCGGATGCCGCCGCGCCCGATGGCGCACGGAAAGGACCGGCCCAGAAAGCGGCAGCCCCAGCGGGTGACCACCAGGTCGGAGGGTTTCATGCGCACCCCCATCCGGGGTGTACCGGGCGCGGTGTGGGTGGGGGGCTGTCTGCCCCCCGGCGCCCGTGCCGGGCGCCCCCCCCCGAGAGTATTTTTGGCAAGATGAACGGATCGGCGCGCGGCTGGGTCACAGCAGATGCCCCGATTTGGCGGCCTTGGTGGCGAGGTAGGCGCGGTTCTCGTCGGTTTCACCCACGCGCAGCGGCACGCGTTCGACCACTTCGATCCCGTTGGCCGAGAGCATGTCCACCTTGCCGGGGTTGTTGGTCAGCAATCGCGCGCGCGAAAACCCCATGCGGCGCAGGATGGCAGCGCCGATGCGGAAATCGCGCTCGTCATCCTCGAACCCCAGCCGATGGTTGGCCTCGACCGTGTCGAAGCCCTGATCCTGCAGGGAATAAGCGCGCATCTTGTTGGCAAGGCCTATGCCGCGCCCTTCCTGGTTGAGGTAGAGCAGCACGCCCGCGCCCTCGGCTCCCATGCGGGCAAGCGCGGTCTGGAGTTGCGCGCCGCAGTCGCATTTGAGCGAACCCAGCACGTCACCAGTGAAGCAGGCCGAGTGCAGCCGCGCCAGCACCGGGGCGGCCCGGTCAGGGGTGCCGATTTCGATGGCGTAGTGTTCGACGCCGCCATCCTCGGGGCGGAAGACATGCACCCGCCCCGCGCGCGCCGCTGCCATCGGCAGGCGCGCGTCGATCACCGGATTCATGGTGCTGCCCCGGGCAAGCGCGGTTTCGATAGCGGCAAGATCAAGCCGGGTCAGCCCCTGAGACTGCGCCAGGTCCACCGCATTGGCGTGTTCCAGCACAAGTGCGGCGGGCAGCAGCTGCGCCGATTTCGTCAGCGCGATGGCGCCGCGGTGCAAGGCAGCGGAACCATCGCGGGCGGTCATGAACGGCCCCTTCATCGGCAGGCGCAGATCGTCCGCCGGGTCGGCGACGGCACGGATCCAGGCGGGCATCACACCATGCGGAACCTGCACCCGCGCCAGATCGCCGTCATAGGCGCGCGCGCGCAGCGTGGCCGCGCGGTGCGCGGTGATCGCAAGCACCAGTCCCGCTGCCCCGCCGCCCAGCGCGCGCAGATCGCCCAGGCGCGTGGGCGTCAGAACCTCGGCCGCGATCACCAGCGCGGCGCGCGCGCCATCCGCCAGCACTACTGGCAGGCCCATGCGCAGATCGGCGCGAGCGCGGTTGACAAGTTCGAGGGCGGTGGGCTGCAGGCTCATGCGCGGGTTCCCGAGTGTGCCGCCCAGATGTAGCGCCAAGGGGCCGAAATTGAAACATACCCCCGCCACGCGACACGACCGCGTGAGAGGATTGTTGCAAATCTTGTGCTGCGCGTGAACAGGGTCATGTCTGGCAGGATTACAGGAGGACACAAGATGCCGAAAGTGAACCGAATTCTGCTGGTGGATGACGACGACGACCTGCGCGAGGCGCTGTCCGAGCAACTGGTCATGACCGACGATTTCGATGTGTTCGAGGCCGCCAACGGCGCCGAGGCCATGGAGCAGGTCAAGGCCGGGCACTTCGACCTGGCGATCCTGGACGTGGGGCTGCCGGACACCGACGGGCGCGAGCTGTGCAAGCGGATGCGCAAGGCGGGGCTGAAGTGCCCGATCCTCATGCTGACGGGGCACGATTCGGATGCCGATACGATCCTTGGGCTGGACGCGGGTGCCAATGACTATGTGACCAAGCCCTTCAAGTTCCCTGTGCTGCTGGCACGGCTGCGGGCGCAGTTGCGCCAGCACGAACAGTCCGAGAACGCTGTGTTCCAGCTTGGCCCCTATCAGTTCCGACCGGCGCAGAAGCTTTTGCTGGACGAGGGCGAGCGCAAGATCCGCCTGACCGAGAAGGAAACCAATATCCTGAAGTTCCTGTATCGCGCCCCCGAAGGCGTGGTGCCGCGCGATGTGCTGCTGCATGAGGTCTGG
Organism: Paracoccaceae bacterium; assembly: GCA_007123625.1. GTDB lineage: Bacteria > Pseudomonadota > Alphaproteobacteria > Rhodobacterales > Rhodobacteraceae > Rhabdonatronobacter. The sequence continues at coordinate 1,985 of SKKS01000136.1, read as the reverse complement.
GGCTACAACGCCGGGGTTACGACTCACACGCTGGAGACCCACATCTATCGCCTGCGCCAGAAGATCGAACCCGATCCGTCGAATGCGCGGATTCTGGTGACGGAGTCGGGGGGCTACAAACTGGTCTCATGAGCGCCCGAATGCCGCCCGAATCGTTTGCGAGAACAGCAACATCGCAAGTGGTATCGTGACGATGGCCTGAGGAACCCCCTGGTGCGTGGGGCAATACGCACCCCCTCCTCCCTGTTGGACTGAACCGGGCCTGCGTGCCCGGTTTTTTTCGGCGATTCTTTTACGCGCCGCACACGCGCCATGCGCGATGTGCACCTGTGGTCCACATGGTCAGCGCGGAGCCGGGCATGGTTGCGCAGGTGATGGGGTTTCTGGTAACGCCCGGGTCCGCGCCAGAACCGGAGCTCGCCCCATGCCGTTGACCATCGTCACCTGGAACATCAACTCGGTCCGTCTGCGCGCAGGGTTGGTCACCCGCCTGCTGCGCGAAGAGGCGCCCGATATCCTGTGCCTGCAGGAGTGCAAGAGCCCGGTGGACAAGATCCCCTTCGACATGTTCGCGCAGGCGGGCTATGGGCATTGGGTCGCGCGCGGCGAAAAGGGCTACAACGGGGTGGCGATCCTGTCGCGCCACCCGCTGGAAGATGCCGGGCACATCGACTGGTGCAAACGCGGCGACACGCGCCATGTGGCGGCGCGGCTGGAAAACGGGGTGGTGATTCACAACCTGTACATTCCCGCCGGGGGCGATGTGCCCGATCGCACGGTGAACGACAAGTTCGGCCACAAGCTCGATTTCCTGACCGAATTGCGCGACACCTTTGCCGACAGCCGACCCGAGCGCGCGATCCTCGTCGGCGACCTGAACATCGCCCCGCGCGAAGATGACGTCTGGAACCACAAGGCGCTGCTGAAGGTCGTCAGCCACACCCCGGTCGAGGTCGATGCCCTGAACGCCGCTCAGGACGCGGGCGGCTGGGTGGACATTACCCGCCAGGACATCCCCGAGGGGCAGCTTTACAGCTGGTGGTCCTATCGCGCGCGCGACTGGGACGCCGCCGACAAGGGGCGGCGGCTGGATCATGTCTGGGCCAGCGCGGATATTGCGGCGGCGGGGCATGGCTCGCGCATCTTGCGGGCCGCGCGGGGGTGGGCGCAGCCTTCGGACCATGCGCCGGTGCTGGCGCGATTCGACCTCTGATCCCTCGTCGGTCGGGGGTGCTCAGGCGTGGTCCAGCGCCTCGACCCCCAGCACCGTGGGCAGGTGGCGCGCGATCTCGGCCCAGGTGTCGCCTTCGTCGAAGGACGCAAAGACCGATCCGCTATTGGTGCCGAAGAACACCCCCACAGGGGCGGCCCGGCTGGTGGCCATGCCCTGCCGCAGTACGGTAAAGAAACACCCCTCCTGCGGAAGGCCGAGGCGCTGGTCGCGCCAGGTCACGCCGCCGTCGTCGGAATGCCAGACCGCCGCGCGGGCATCAGGGGGAAAGCGTCCTTCCATGTCGCCATTGAGCGGCAGGACCCAGATCTTGTTCGCGTCGTCGGGGTGCACGGCGATGGGAAAGCCGAAGGTCGAAGGCAATCCCGCGGTGATGTCGTCCCAGCTGCGCCCGCCGTCATGGCTGCGCCAGACCCCGTGGTGGTTCTGCTGATACAGCAAATCACCCGCCCCGGCCCCTGCCCGCACCAGATTGTGCACGCAATGGCCGGTTTCCCCGCCCGAGGGCGCGGCGGGGTGGTGATGCCCTGCGCAGCTTTCGGCGTTGGACAGCCGGTTGCGCCGGTCCCATGTGGCGCCGCCGTCCTCGGTCGCGAAGACGCCCGCCGCGGACACCCCGATCCAGACCCGCGCCGGGTTGCCAGGGTCGGTGGCGATGCTGTGCAGCACCAGACCGGCAGCACCGGGGGTCCAGTCCGCGCGCGAGGGGTGATCGTCGAGACCCGCCACACGCTCCCATGTGGTGCCATTGTCT
>SKKS01000208.1 GCA_007123625.1 Paracoccaceae bacterium | reverse complement strand
TCGTCGGGAAATTCGTACCCGCGAGACATCATCGCCCCCCCAACAAATCCCGCCTCCCCCCTACCCCGTTCCCGGCCACTCTGCCCCCATCCCATCCACCGCTCGCGCCCGACAGGAGTGTTCATGCCCCGCCTGCTTTCCACCGCCGCCCCTGCCCTGCTCCTCGCCTCACTCCTGGCGCTGCCCCTGCGGGCGGACCCGTTCGTCGAGGCCATGGAAACCGCGATCGAGGCCTATCGCGACGGCGACCTGCAATACGCCGAGGACGAACTCGCACAGGCGCAGCGCCTGCTGGCCGACATGAAGGCGCAATCGCTGGCGGCCTTCCTGCCCGACCCGCCCGACGGCTGGACCCGCGAGATCGACACCGAAGCCGCCTCCATGCTGGGCTTCATGGGCGGCGGCGTGCTGGTCAAGGCGACCTACAGCGGCCCGTCGGACAGCTTCGAGCTGACGCTGATGGCCGACAACCCGATGGTGGCGCAACTGGCCATGATGCTTGGCAACACCGCGATGATCGCGCAGATGGGCGGGCAGGTCGAACGCATCGGCCGCACCCGCTTCCTGCGCGAGGACCGCAGCCTGCGCGCCATCGTCGGCAACCGCGTCCTGGTCACCGCCGAGGGTACTGATCCGGACACCATGATCCCCGTGATCGAAGCCATGGACTTCCGTGCGATGGAAAATTTCGGCGGCTGATGGCGGGCATCCAGGTCCGATCACAATTGCAGTACTGTCATGATCGCCCCATATATCCTGGCAGACAGTTACCGAGGGTGCGATGAACGGATACATCAAGACAGCGATGCTCATGGCCGCGCTCACCGCGCTGTTCATGGGCGTGGGGTATGTGATCGGCGGCGCCGCCGGCGTGGTGATCGCGCTTGCCGTCGCGGCAGCGATGAACGCCTGGGCCTACTGGAATTCGGACAAGGCGGTGCTGCGCATGTACAAGGCGCAGGAATGCGGGCCGCAGGTGGCGCCCGAACTGCTGCGCATGGTGCACCGGCTGGCCGCCGACGCCGACATGCCGCCACCGCGCGTCTATGTGATCGACAACGACCAGCCCAATGCCTTTGCCACCGGGCGCAACCCCGAAAACGCCGCCGTCGCGGCCACCACGGGGCTGTTGCGGCGCATGTCGCAGGAAGAAATTGCCGCCGTGATGGCGCACGAGCTGGCGCATGTGCGCAACTATGACACGCTGATCATGACCATCACCGCCACCTTTGCCGGCGCGGTCTCGATGCTGGCGAATTTCGCCTTCTTCTTTCGGGGCGGGCGCAACCAGGGCGCAGGTGGGGCGATCGCCATGATCGCGGTGATGATCCTGGCGCCGCTGGCCGCGGCGGTCGTGCAGATGGCCATTTCACGGTCGCGCGAGTACGAGGCCGACCGCGTCGGCGCCGAGATCTGCGGCAATCCGCTGTGGCTGGCCTCGGCGTTGCAGAAGATTCAGGGCTTCGCCAGCCGGATCGACAACCACGAGGCCGAGCGCAATCCCGCCACGGCGCATATGTTCATCATCAACCCGCTGCACATGCACAAACGCGACAAGCTGTTCTCGACCCATCCCAGCACGCACAACCGTATTGCCGCGCTGGAAAAGATGGCCGCCGAACAGGGCGTACGCTTCAGCGGCGGCGGCGCCGCTCGCGGCCCCTGGGCCTGATCGAATGCGCGCATCGTTGCAACAGGAAAGCCCGGCGCAGTCGCGCCGGGCAGCCCCCGAGCGCGTGCGGGGCGAGGGGTGGGCGCAGGCCGCGCGGGGGCTTTCTGATCACCCCCTTCCGCGACTGCGCTAGCCTACCGGCCCCGCACGCAGGGCCTTGAGGGCGCAGGTCAGTCCGCGTCGTCGCCGAAGGTCGCCAGATAGGCAAAGATGTCCTCGGCACTGCCGCGCAGCCGGTGGTTCATGGCGCTGCGTGCGGAGCTGTCGTCCAGATAGTGGCGCAGGAACGCGGTCTGGTTGTCCAGATAAGCGACGAAATTTTCCTCGTCCCAGACAAGCCCGTCCTCGCCGGCCTGCACCATGCTGGGCGAGAAGCGCGCGTACCCGTCATAGGATCCCGCCTGCCGCCCGACCACGCCCCACAGGTTCGGCCCGGTCGGCGCAAGCCGCTGGATCACGTTCCCGTCCGGATCGACGATCCCGTGGCAGCTGGCGCACTGGCGAAAGTTCGTCTCGCCCGCCGCCGGGTCCCCGGCATACCCCGGCGCCGTCATCAGCGGCAGCGCAAAAAGGGCCGCAGCCCCGGTCATCAACAATCGCATACTTTTTCCTCCAACACGTCGACCGCGGCGCGGCCAGTTCGTCCTTCGCAGGCCGTAACCTTGCCGTACCTGCGCAACCGGGGCAAGCCTATCATCCCCGGCGCCCGGCGCAACGCGACGAAATGACTGCCCCGGCGCGTCCTGCCCGCCCCCCGACTGGCGCGCCAGATCGCGCCGGGGTTGTGATCCGCACGAATCTGGGCAAGACGTGAATCAGGACCCGATCGTAGGAGGACACCATGGCACTCGACATCAGCACAGGCATGTATCTGGTCGCGTTGTTGCGCGCCTATGGGGTCGATACCGTTTTCGGCATTCCTGGCGTCCACACGATCGAGCTTTATCGCGGTCTCTCGGGCAGTGGCATCCGCCACATTACGCCGCGCCATGAACAGGGCGCGGGATTCATGGCCGACGGCTATGCGCGCGCGAGCGGCAAGCCGGGTGTCTGCCTGATCATCTCGGGGCCGGGGATGACCAACATCACCACCGCCATGGGACAGGCCTATGGCGATTCAGTGCCAATGCTGGTGATCTCGACCGTCAACGCGCACGGCCGCATGGGGTCCGGCGCAGGCTGGCTGCATGAGCTGCCGAACCAGCAGGCGCTGGTGGCCGGGGTCTCGGCCTTCAGCCGCACAGTGCATACGCCCGCCGAACTGCCCGGCGCGCTGGCCGAGGCGTTTGCCATTTTCGACAGCGCCCGGCCACGCCCGGTGCATCTGGAACTGCCCATCGACGTGATGCTGGCCCCGGCCCGGGATCTGCCGGTTCCCACCGCCCCGGCCCGCACCACCCCGCCCGCGCCAAACGCCGATCTGGTGGCGCGCGCCGCCGACATGCTGGTTGGGGCACAGGCGCCGCTGATCCTGGCTGGCGGCGGCGCCGTGCGGGCGGCGGATCTGCCCGCGCTGGCCGAAGCGCTGGATGCACCGCTGGTGATGACCACCAACGCGCGCGGCATCCTGCCCCCCGACCATCCGCTGGCGGTGACGCTCAGCCCCTCGATGCCCGAAACCCGCGCACTGATCGCGGGCGCCGATGTGGTGCTGGCCATCGGCACCGAAATGGGCCCCACCGATTACGATTTCTACGAGGACGGCGGGCTGCACATTCCCGGCGCGCTGATCCGGGTCGATATCGACCCCGCACAGGCGCAGCGCGGGGCGACACCCGCACTGGTGCTGACCGGCGATGCTGCGCTTTGCGCGACCGCCTTGTGCGCGGCGCTGCCCACCCGCAGCGCAAAGAGCGCAGGCGCTGATCGCGCCGCGCAGGCACAGGCAGGGCTGGCGGCGTTGGACGCCGACATGCGCGGCGATCTGGCGTTGCTGGCGTGCATCCGCGAAACCCTGCCGCAAACGCTGATCGTCGGCGATTCGACGCAAGCCGTCTATGCCGGCAACACCGGCTTCGCGGCGGCGCGCGCAGGCGGTTATTTCAATTCCGCCACAGGCTTCGGCACCCTGGGCTATGCGTTGCCCGCCGCCATCGGTGCCGCCTTGGCCGAAGACACCCCGGTCGTCGCGCTGGCCGGGGACGGCGGGATGCAGTTCACCCTGGCGGAGCTGACCGCAGCGACCGAAGCCGGGGCGCGGGTGATCCTGTGCCTGTATGACAACCAGGGATATGGCGAGATCAAGACCGCGATGGAGCGCCAGAATGTCCCGCCGCTGGGGGTCGATATCCTGACCCCGGACCTTTGCACCATTGCCGGGGCCTGCGGCTGGACCGTGGACCGGGTGGAAACTCCGCAGGCATTCGAGGATGCCTTGCGCGACGGGGCCGTGCGCGCGGGGCCGACGATGGTTTACTATACCGACACGTTGCGCGCGGCATATCGCTCGGGTCTGTAGCGGCAACTGCGCAGGCGCGGGCCGAACCCGGACCAGCCCTGCCCCGGGACGCAAACAAACCACTGGACGCCACGCAGGCCACTTGCGACAACAGGGGCCGACCCGTCAAAGGACCGGCCCCATGCATCCGCCCTCGCATTCGAACGCCCCCCGCAACCCCGGCACCCCCCTTGCCCACGACTGGTTCGAAGGGGTGGCCATCAACCGCACCGCAGCCGAGCGCCGCGCCGCCACCCTGACCACGCGCCGGACGGTGAAGAAGGCGTATCAGGCCGCATGGCTGGTCAACGCAATCCGTTGCATCGACCTGACCACGCTGGCGGGCGACGACACCCCCGACCGGGTGGCGCGGCTTTGCGCCAAGGCGCGGCGCCCGCTGGCCGACCATATCGTGCAGGGGCTGGGGCTTGCGGCGATGCCAACGACCGGCGCGGTCTGCGTCTATCCCACGCTGGTCGCCCCGGCGGTGCGCGCGCTGGAAGGGTCCGGGATACCCGTTGCCTCGGTCGCGACCGGGTTTCCCGCGGGGCTGATGCCGCTGAACCTGCGGCTGGCCGAAATCCGCTATGCGGTCGATCAGGGCGCGCGCGAAATCGACATCGTCATCACCCGCGCGCATGTCCTGGCCCGCGACTGGGGCGCACTTTACGATGAAATCGCCGCCATGCGCGAAGCCTGCGGCGCGGCGCACCTGAAGGCGATCCTCGCGACAGGCGATCTGCAGACGCTGCGCAACGTCCATGCCGCGTCGATGGTGGCCATGCAGGCGGGTGCCGATTTCATCAAGACCTCGACCGGCAAGGAGGGTGTGAATGCCACCCTTCCGGTCAGCCTGGTCATGGTCCGTGCGATCCGCGACTATGCCGCCCGCACCGGCCACGCGGTCGGCTTCAAGCCCGCAGGCGGCATGCGCAGCGCCAAGGATGCCATCGCGTGGCAGATCCTGATGAAAGAGGAACTTGGCAACCGCTGGTTGGCGCCCGAACTTTTCCGGCTGGGCGCCTCGTCCATGCTGGGCGATATTGAGCGCCCGCTGGAACACCATGTCACCGGGCGCTATGCCAGCGCCTCGCGCCACGCGCTTGCCTGAGGACCCGCCCATGCCCAGCGTATCTGAGATCCTGACGACAATGGACTATGGCCCCGCCCCGGAGGCCACCGACACCGTGCGCGCCTGGCTTGACGTCCACAAGGACGGGTTCGGCCATTTCATCGGCGGCAAGTTCACCGCCCCGCAGGCGCTGTTCGAGGTGACGAACCCTGCCACGGACGCGGTGCTGGCGCATGTCTCCCAAGGGTCCGAGTCCGATGTCGCCGCCGCCGTCGCCGCCGCGCGCAAGGCGCAACCGGGCTGGGCGGCGCTGTCCGGGCATCGGCGGGCGCAGCACCTTTATGCGCTGGCGCGGCACCTGCAGAAGCGCGGGCGCTTCCTTGCCGTGCTCGAAACCATGGACAACGGCAAACCCATCCGCGAAAGCCGCGACATCGACGTGCCGCTTGCGGTGCGCCACTTCTACCACCATGCGGGCTGGG
>SKKS01000413.1 GCA_007123625.1 Paracoccaceae bacterium | reverse complement strand
TCTCCCGTCCCCTGACACCGCCGCAGGTGTCCTGCGACGGCACAGGGGTTGGGCCCGGCCCGCGCGCGCAGAGCGCGCGGGCCGCCACGCCCAACGGGATGAGGCGCGCTTGCGCGCCGAAGACGGGCGGGAGAACCACGGAAACCTGCGGTGCGTTGGGGCAGGGGACGATGCCCGCGAACGGGCAGGGGGCGCAGGCGCCGTGCGCGTCGGGTACGCTCAGATGCCGACCCTTTCCCGTACCAGGGTGACAAGCGCTGCCATCTCGTCGCGCACGGCTGGGCTTGCCCCTGCCTCCAGCGCCGCCATCCCCTCGCCCAGGCTTTGCGCATAGAGCACGCGATTGGCGATCTGCGCGGGCGCTACCTCGGCGTCCAATGCGCGCGCGGCTTCCGCGACTTCCGCGCCCAGCCTGGTGCGTGCGCGTGCGCGGTTCAGCACGATCAACGCGGGTTTCCCCGATCGCCGCGCAAGGTCCAGGACACCTTCGGTGGCCCAAAGGTCCACATGGCTGGACGCAACCGGGATCAGCACCAGATCGGCCTCGCGCAGCGCCGGGCGCAGGTCGGAATCGGCCTTGGGTGGAGTGTCGACGATCACCACATCCGCTTCGCCGCGCAGCTTCTCGCATTCATATCCCACCCCCCAGGCCGAGGCGGTCGCGAACGCCAGCCCGGGATCGGCCAGCACCTCGCGCCGGGTCATGAACCACCGGCCAAGCGAGCCCTGCGGATCGGTATCCAGTACCGCCACCCGCAGCCCGGCGCGCATCAGCCCGACCGCAAGGTTGATCGCCAATGTCGTTTTCCCGGCGCCGCCCTTTTGCTGCGCCACGGTGATGACCTTGCCCTTCGCCATGCGCAACCCTCCTGAGCGCTGTTGGTCCGGCTGTATGCGGCGCCTCTTTGCTGCGCTGCAGCATCATAGCCGAGCGCCAGATGGAACGCCAGAGAGGATGCAGGAAAGGGCGCAAGACCGACCTGCAGCGCCGCAACTGCAAGCATGGACGCGCCATACGGCGAAATCGCGCGGCACATAACTGGGCGCCTGTGGGACGATGCCCCCGAGCAGAAGCGGCGCAGGATAACCCTGCGCCGCGTTCAGGTAATTCGGTCAAGCAGCGGTCGGGCCACCTGTGGCTGCGCGCGTCACCGTGGGCAGGGGCGCACGTCGTACCGGTCGCGGCCTTGGGCGTCCGTTCCGGCGTAGTAGGCGCATTCATTGGTCTGTGCGTTGCGAGCAACCATTGTACCGACCGCAGCCCCGGCCAGAACGCTGACGATGGTCCAGTTGCTGTTTGCCTGGAATGCGCTTGCAGTCAGAAGGCCCGCGCCTGCGCCGACAAGACCGCCTGCAATCATGCGTTCCTGCTCGTTCATCGTGCAGCCTGCGAAGGTCATTGTACCCGCCAGAACGGCAGCAGTCATTACCTTGTACATGGTGTCTCCTTTCACCCGAACTCATTGACGGGAGCATGCTAGCATGGCGCACATCCCATTGTAAGCAACACTTTTGACTCGCCTGGGGTTCCATGAGCGGGGATGAATTTGTCGGGAACACGTGCCCGGAGCGGTCAGCCGCGCGGTCTGTCGGGCCCTTGCGCCACGAGGCCGCCCTGCCTTGCACGGTGCCTGGACCTCAGCGCCCGGGCGCAGTCCCTTCGGCCTCTCCGAAAACACCCTTGGCGACAAGCCGGGCGATCCTGTCAGAATCGAGACCCCATTCCCCCAGCAGGGCGCGCGTGTCGGCGCCCGGGGCGGTCGGCGGCGTGGGGGTGTGCGCGGGTGTTGCCGAGAATCGCGGCGCTGGCGCAGGTTGGACAACGCCGCCGGGGGCGATGAAACTGCCGCGCGCGGCGCTGTGTGGATGCGCGGGCGCCTCGTCCCAGTCCAGCACCGGCGCGACGCAAGCGTCCGAGCCTTCGAATACCGCTTCCCAATAGGCGCGCGGGTGTGCGGCGAAGCGGCGGGCCAACTCGGCGCGCTGGTCGGGCCAGAGCGCGGGATCATTCTGCGCGGGCACCGGGTCGATTCCCATGCGGGCGCAGAACTCGGCAAAGAATTTGCCCTCGATCGCGCCCACGGCCATGAAACCGCCATCGGCACATTCATAGGTGCCGTAGTAGGGCGCGCCGCCGTCCAGCAGGTTCTCGCCGCGCGGCCCCGGCCACGCGCCCCCGGCGCGAAACCCCCAGAGCATGGCCGCCAGCAGCGCAGCGCCTTCGGTCATGGCGGCATCCACCACCTGTCCCTGCCCGGTGGCGCGTGCGTGCCACAACCCACACATCATGCCGAACGCCATAAGCATCCCACCTCCGCCGAAATCGCCCACAAGGTTCAGCGGTACAGTGGGCGGGCCGTCGCGCGGCCCCATGGCGCCCAGCACGCCTGAAAGGGCGATATAGTCGATGTCATGCCCCGCGCGTGCGGCCAATGGCCCGTCCTGCCCCCAGCCGGTCATGCGCCCGTAAACCAGGCCCGGGTTACGCGCGTGGCACGGCTCCGGCCCCAGGCCAAGCCGCTCCATCACGCCGGGGCGAAAACCTTCGATCAGCCCGTCCGCCCGCGCCACGAGGTCCAGCATCACCGCCGCTGCGCCCTTGGCCTTCAGGTTAATGGCAAGCGATCGCCGCCCGCGCGCCAGCACATCGAAGCGCGTGTTCATGAGCGGGATCTCCGCCCCCGCCCGCAGCGGATGCACGCGGATCACCTCGGCCCCCATGTCCGACAGCATCATCGCGGCAAAGGGGGCCGGGCCCAGCCCTGCCATCTCGATGATCCGCAGGCCCGCAAGCGGACCCTTTGGCCCGCTCACGCGGTCATCCCGCGCAGGATCAGCAGTTTCTGAATGTCCGAGGTGCCCTCGTAGATCTGACAGACCCGCACATCGCGCCAGATCCGGCCCAGCGGATAATCGGCGGTATAGCCATAGCCGCCCAGCGTCTGGATCGCGTCCGAGCAGATGGTTTCGGCGGCTTCCGAGGCATAGAGCTTCGCCATCGCGGCCTCGGTCAGGCAGGGCACGCCCGCATCCTTCAGCCGCGCCGCATGCAGCACCAGCTGGCGCGCAGCCTCCAGCCGTGTGCGCGCATCGGCCAGCCGGAAGCCCACCGCCTGATGGGCGACCAGCGGCTTGCCGAAGCTCTGGCGCTCCTGCGCATAGGACAGCGCGATGTCCAGCGCCGCCTGCGCCATGCCCACCGCCTGCGCGGCAATGCCGATCCGCCCCGTTTCCAGCGACGACAGCGCAATACGATAGCCCGCGCCTTCGTCGCCGATGCGCAGGTCCTCGGGGATTTCCAGCGCGTCGAACCGCAACGCCGCGGTGTCCGAGGCATCCTGCCCCAGCTTGTCCTCGACCCGGGCCACCACATAGCCCGGCGCATCGGTGGGCGTCAGGAAGGCGGTGATGCCGTCCTTGCCGCTGCTGCCATCCATCCGCGCAAACAGGATCGCCCAGCCCGCGATTGCGCCCGAGGTGATGAACACCTTCTCGCCGTCGATCACATAGCCTGCATTTGTGCGCCGCGCCCGCGTGCGGATGGCCGACGCGTCGGAGCCCGCCTGCGGCTCGGTCAGTGCAAAGGCACCGATGAAGGCCCCTTCGGCCGCCGGGCGCAACACCCGCGCCTGCTGATCGGGGGACCCAAAGCGCTGCAGGATCGCGTTGAAGGGCGCGTTGTGCACGCTCATCACCGTAGACACCGCGCCATCCCCCGCAGCCACCTCCATCAGCGCTAGCGCGTAGGCGACATAATCCGCCCCCACGCCGCCCAGATCCTCGGGCACGGTCATCCCCAGAAACCCCAACGCGCCCATCTGCGCCAGCACGTCCGGTTCGATGGCCTTTGCCCGCGCCCGCGCATCGGCCCCCGGAGCCAGCACATCGCGGGCAAAGGCGCGCGCCGTGTCGCGGATCAGCCGCTGTTCGTCGGTCAGGATCACGCCCCGCCCTCCGGCAGCCTTTCGCGCAGAAAACTCAGCGCGAGCGACAGCCCGTCCGGGGCGATCCCGTGGCCCATACCCTTGGAGACATGGCCAAACACCTCGAAACCCGCGCCCTGCAGCGCCTGCGCGGCTTCGGGGAGCGATTGCACCGGCACCACCTCGTCGGCGTCGCCGTGGATCAGCAGCACGGGGGGACGGCTGACGGTCTCGGCAGCCAGCGCCTCGGGGCGCATCAGCCGCCCTGAAAAGCCCACGACCCCCGCGATGGGAGCGGCGCGGCGTGGCGCCACCTGCAGGCTCATCATCGTGCCCTGGCTGAAGCCCACCAGCGCCAGCGCCTCGGGGGGCAGGCCCTCATCCGCCAGCACCCGGTCCACAAACGCGTTCAGATCCACCGCCGCGCGCAACAGCCCGGCCTGGGCTGCGGCCTCGGATGAGCCGTCCAGCCATGGGATCGGAAACCACTGATAGCCCATGGGGTTGTTGGTGCAGCGGTCCGGCGCGTCGGGCGCGTAGAACGCCGTGTCCGGCAGATGCGGCGCCAGCGGCTCGGCCAGCCCCAACAGGTCCGCCCCGTCCGCGCCATAGCCATGCACGAAAACCACCACCGACCGCGCCTGTCCCTGCGCCGCGCCGCGCCGCCCCGATTGAAGTTCCCGCGTCATGCCACCCCCTCGCGTTCCTTTTCCACGCGGTAATAGGCCCAGAGCAGACCCGCCGCAACCGTGCGCCAGGGGGACCAGGCGTCGGCCTGGCGGCGCAGGGCGGCCTCGCGCGGGCGCTCGGGCAGAGCGAACAGCATCCGCGCAGCCTCCTGCAGGGCCAGGTCATTGGGCGCAAAGACATCCGCCCGGCCCAGGCTGAACATGGCATAGATCTCGGCGGTCCAGCGCCCCACGCCGGGGACACGCACCAGCTCGGCCACAACCGCCTCGTCGGGGGCCTCGCGCAGGGCGTCGAAGTCGATCCCGGCCTCGGCCAGCGCGCGGGCGTAGCGGATCTTCTGGCGCGACAGGCCCGCCGCGCGCAGCGCGTCCTCGGACGCCGCCGTCACGGCCCCAGGCGTGACCAGCCCGGCCGCCTCCATCCGCCCCCAGATCGCGCGCGCCGCCGCCACGCTGACCTGCTGGCTGACGATGGCCGAGAGCAGCGCATCGAATCCGTCCGCGCGCCGGCGGAGCGGCGGCACTCCGGTCAGCGCCAGCGCATCGGCAAAGCGCGGCTCGGCCTGTGCCAGCCAGTCGGCGCCCTCGGCCATGCAGTCCTCGCTGTGCAATATCCGCCCGACCATTGCCTGCTCCTTGATATTTCCAAGACCCGCGCCGGGCCTGCCGCCCTGGCCTGGACTGCCCTGCCCGCGACCGTGACGCGCCCCACCTTGCCACGCGCCAGCGGGCAAAAACAGCCCTTCCCCTTTGCCGTGATCGACGCTAGCAAAGCGCCATGACCGAAGCCACCACCCCCATCGCCCCCGCTTCCGACGCCCGTGCGCGGCGCAATGTTGTTGTCCTGGTGGCCGCGCAGGCGATCATGGGCGCGCAGATGCCGATGATCTTTACCATCGGCGGCCTGGCCGGGCAGACACTGGCCGCCAACCTGTGCTTCGCCACCCTGCCGATTTCCATGATCGTGCTGGGCTCCATGCTCTCGGCCACGCCATTATCGGCCTTCATGCAGCGTTACGGGCGGCGCGCGGGCTTCATGCTGTCCTGTGCGG
>SKKS01000361.1 GCA_007123625.1 Paracoccaceae bacterium | reverse complement strand
TGCCATGGGCTGCACCGTGGAACATGCAACCGAGCTGGGCTATGCCGAGGGCATGTCCCTGGGGGATACCCATGCCTCACCGATCGGAATCAATTGCCGGGTCTGTCCGCGGCTGGGCTGCGAACAGCGTGCCCATCATGCCACGATCCTGACCGCGCCGGTTGACGAGCACCGCCGCGGCGCCACGCGCTATGAGAGTTTTCAGGGCTGAGCGCCGGCGGCGGCAGCGTTCGCCACCTGACACCAGGGACCCGGTGATGGCTTCAAGTCCGTTGCGGTCGGTCGGGGAAATTCCCGACGCGGAATCGAGGGCGTCGGCCCGCCGCGCATTGCCGGGCCGCCCCCGGTGCATTGCCCGCAACTTTCGCGCAATTGGCTGCCATGAAGCGCGAGAGATCAAAGCGTGGATCACCGCACCGCGGCCCAACGCTGCGCAGCTTTGCAACAAAGGACCAACGGCGGAAAGGTCCCGCAAAGCGGTCCTTGCTGCACCATCCATTCAGGCGACGCCAGGACAGAAGCGGAGCGGGAAGGGTGTGTCAGATGGCGAACAGCAGCGCCCGGGCAGCGGGTCAGACGCTCAGCCGTGCCTTCACCTGCGGGCCGACCTGGGCAAAATCCATCTGGCCGGTGTATTTCGCCTTCATCGCGGCCATGACGCGGCCCATGTCGCGGATGGAGCTTGCCCCCAGCGCAGCGATTTCGGTGTCGATGGCGCGGGCGATGGCGTCCTGATCCATCTGTCTTGGCAGGTAGCTTTCGATCACGGTGATCTCGTCGCGTTCCTCCTGGGCCAGTTCCAGGCGGCCGGCCTCTTCATAGGCTCGCGCGCTTTCGGTCCGTTGCTTGATCATGCGGGCCAGAATGGCCATGATCTCGGACTCGGGCACAAGGTTTTCGTCACCATCGCTGCGCGCGGCGATGTCACGGTCCTTGATCGATGCGCTGATCAGACGCAGCGTGGACAGCCGCTTGCTGTCCTTTGCCTTCATCGCGGCTTTCAGATCGGACGCGAGGCGGTCGCGCAAGGGCATGAGCTTTCCCCGGGGTTGCGGTGAACTTGTGCCAGCATATCCTGTCCCATCATCATCGGCAATCCCGGTTCACTTATTTGCAAGATATTGAAAATAAAAGACTATCTTTGACCGGTTTGACTTGATTCTGCTGCGCTGCGGCAGTATTTTCCGCCAAATTCCAGATGAAGGCGCATGCCATGGCTGCCACCAGTTCCAGACCCACCGCCTGCCTGGCCCTGGCGGACGGGACACTCTTCTACGGGCACGGGTTCGGGGCGACCGGGGAAACTGTTGCCGAGCTGTGCTTCAATACCGCCATGACTGGTTATCAGGAAATCATGACGGACCCGTCCTATGCCGGGCAGGTGGTGACATTCACCTTTCCCCATGTCGGCAATGTGGGCGTCAACCCAGACGATGACGAAACTGCAGCGCCGGTGGCCGCGGGCATGGTGGTCAAATGGGACCCGACCGAGCCGTCGAACTGGCGCGCGGCCGGGCATCTGGTGGACTGGCTGCAGCGCCGTGGGCGCATCGGCATAGGCGGCGTGGACACGCGGCGGCTGACCCGGGCGATCCGGCAGCAGGGCGCGCCGCATGTGGCACTGGCCCATGACCCCGAAGGCCGCTTCGACATCGAAGCGCTGGTGGCAAAGGCCCGGGCCTGGAGCGGGCTGGTGGGGCTGGATCTGGCCCGCGATGTGACCTGCGCACAGAGCTACCGCTGGGACGAGATGCGCTGGGCCTGGCCCGAAGGCTATCGCCCGCAGACAGCACCACAGCACCGCGTGGTGGCCATCGACTATGGCGCAAAGCGCAACATCCTGCGCTGCCTGGCCTCTGCCGGATGCGAAGTCACGGTCCTGCCCGCCAGCGCGACCGCCGAGGATGTGCTGGCGCTGAATCCCGATGGCGTGTTCCTGTCCAACGGTCCCGGCGATCCGGCGGCCACGGGAGAATACGCGGTGCCGATGATCCGCGGCGTGCTGGAGCGTGACCTGCCGGTGTTCGGCATCTGTCTGGGCCATCAGATGCTGGCGCTGGCACTTGGCGCACACACGGTCAAGATGAACCACGGCCACCACGGCGCCAACCATCCGGTCAAGGATCTGGACACCGGCAAGGTTGAGATTACCAGCATGAACCACGGCTTCACCGTCGACAGCCAGACCCTGCCCAAGGGCGTTGTGGAAACGCATGTGAGCCTGTTCGACGGGTCGAACTGTGGCATCCGCCTGGCCGACCGGCCCGTGTTTTCCGTGCAGTATCACCCCGAGGCCAGCCCCGGCCCGCAGGACAGTTACTACCTGTTCGAACGCTTCGCCAAGGCCATGGCCGAGCGAAAGGCCGCCTGAGGGGGCCTTGCCGCCTTTTCGAAAGCCGCGATCGGGCCGCTTGGGGGTTGAACTGCCGACCGCGCAGGCGGCATACTCGTTTTCAAGCCGCCCGCCCGAGCAGCAGACAGGGGTGGCACAAGGAAACGGCATGGCACAGGCACCGGATCTGAACCACATCGTCATCGGCACCGATGGCGCGCCGGGGGTGGTGTTTGCCCACGGCTGGGGCCGCAGCCACCGCGATTTCATTCCCACCGCCGAGGCACTGGCGCCTGTCGCCCGCTCGGTGCTGATCGACCTGCCGGGGTTTGGCGCCTCGCCCCGGCCCGAAGCGGCGTGGGACACTGCCGACTATGCCGATGCACTGGCCGAGGCATTGCGCGGCGGGCTGGCATCGGGGCCGGTGGTCTGGGTGGGGCATTCGTTCGGCGGACGAATCGGGCTGCGGCTGGCGGTGCGGCACCCGGATCTGCTGGCGGGGCTGGTGCTGGTGGCGGCGGCGGGCATTCCGCGCGCGCAACCGCTTGCGGCGCAACTGCGCGGGCGCTGGCGGTCCTGGCAGTTTCGCCGGTTGAAGGCGCGCGCCACCGATGACGCCGCGCTGGCGGCGCTGGAGGCGCGCTTCGGCAGCGCCGACTATGTGCAAAGCCGCCGCGACGGGCTGCGCGACATTTTCCTGAAAACCATCGCCGAGGATCAGAGCGCCGATCTGGGCCGCATCACGGTGCCTACGACGCTGATCTATGGCGGTGGTGACACCGAAACCCCGCCCGAACTGGGTCGCCGCATGGCGCGCGCCATCCCGGGGGCGGAGTTTGTCGCGCTTGAGCCCTGCGACCATATCTCGGTACTGGACCGGGGGCGGCATCAGATCGCGCTGGCGGTCAAGGAAAAGCTGGCCGCACCGATATCGACACCGGAACCGGTTCTGGCGGAGGGCGGGGCATGATCGGCTTGCTGGCTTTCGTCGTTGCGCTGGTTGCGCTGGTGCACGTGCGGCTCAACACGCTGCTGACCTATTTCCAGCAAGAGGAATACGACGCGCGCCGCTTTCTGGCGGCCATCCCGCGGGTGCGGCTGTATGATCTGCGCGCTTCCGGGGTGATCGTGCTGGCCCTCGTGCTGGGGCCGCTGACCGGGCACTGGGTGGTGGTGCAGGTGCTGGCGGCGTTGGCGCTGGGTGGCATCGTCTGGCACGAATCGCGCTATCGCTGGAAAAAGCCGCTGGTGCTGACCGAACGCGCGGCGCGCATTCGCGCCGGGGCGGCGGTGCTGGCGGTGCCGGGGCTGCTGCTGACGCTTCTGCACCCGGTCTGGGGGCTTGTTCTGCTGCATCTGCTGCCCGTTCTGCTGATTGCGGCCAATGCGGCGCTGAAACCGTTTCAGGAGCGGATCAATCGCCGGTTCATCGCGTCGGCCAAGGCGAAGCTGGCGCGGCTGGACCCGGTGCGGATCGGCATTACCGGGTCGTTCGGCAAGACCACGGTCAAGCATATCCTGGCCGAGTTGCTGGAGCTGTCGGGCCCGGTGTTCTACAGCCGCGGGTCGATCAATACCGAACTGGGCCTGACGCGCCACATCCGCCAGCGGCTGCAACCTTCGCATCGCTATTTCGTGGCCGAGATGGGGGCCTACGGGATCGGCTCGGTGCGGCGGCTGTGCGGATTTGTGCAGCCCCGGTTCGGGATCGTCACCGCCGTGGGCGCCGCGCATATGGAGCGCTTCGGCTCGGTCGAGGCCGTGGCGCAGGCAAAGTCGGAACTGGTCGAAAGGGTGTGTGCGGCGGGCGGGCTGGCGGTGATCAATGCCGAGTTGCTGGCCCACGCCCCCTTTGCCGCGCTGAAGGCGGCGCACCCCGAAAACGTGCTGAGCGTGGGCGCAGGCGGCGATGTCGCGGTATCGGCGGATCTGGTCGCCAGCGACTGGCAGGTCACGCTGTCCGGGGAAGGGCTGGACCTCAGCTACGCCCTGCCGTTGCTGGGCGAACACAACATCCTCAATTCGGCGCTGGCGGTGGTGCTGGCGGCCCGGATCGACCCGTCGGTGATCGAACGGCTGCCACTGGTGACGCGGGTGGTGGAACAGGTCCCCCACCGGCTGCAAAAGCGCGAGGTCCCGGGCCAACCGCTCGTGCTGGACGATGCCTTCAATTCCAACGAGGCCGGTTTCGCCAATGCCTTGCGGGTCTTGCGGCAGGTGGCCGACCAGCGTGGCGGCCGCGCGATCCTGGTCACGCCGGGGATCGTGGAGCTGGGGCTGGAGCATGAGCGCGTGCACGCGCGTCTTGGCGCGCTGGCGGCGGAAACCTGCGACGAAATCCACGCAGTCAACCCCGGGCGGATCGCAAGTTTCGTGCAGGCCGCAGAAGCGGGGGGCGCCACGGTCCACGGCGCCGACACATTGGGCACGGCGCGGGCAGCGCTGAAAGGAACAGCGCCCGAGGATGTGATCCTGTACGAAAACGATCTGCCCGACATACTTGAAGAAAGGCGGCTGCTGTGATCCGGGGGCAAGCGGCGGGCGAAGCGGGGCGCGACGGGCGGCGGAATGTGGCCGTGATCTTTGGCGGCGCCAGCCAGGAACACGACGTCAGCGTGGTCAGCGCGCAGCAATTGATGGACGCCGCCGACGCGCGCCGCATCCGGGTGATCCCGGTCTATATGGATTTCGAGAACCGCCTGTTCACCGGTCCGCGCCTGCGCGATGTCGCGGCCTTTCGCCCCCGGCCCGGTGCGCTGACCGAAGTGCGCTTCAACTGGGGGGACGAAGGGCCGGAACTTCGGGGCAAGGGCCTGCGCGTGCCCGTGGACTGTGCCTTGCCGGTGTTTCACGGCCCCTTTGGCGAAGACGGACGCATTCATGGCCTTCTGGAGCTGATCGGCGTCCCGGTGACGGGGTTTTCGGCATCGGCCTCGGCCATTGCCATGCGCAAGGACGCGACCAAGACGCTGGTGAAATCGGTGGGCGTGAATGTGCTGGACCATGTCGCCGTCAACCGCCGCCAACGTGGAAACATGGGCGCGGTGCTGGACGAGGTCGAAGCGAAGCTGGGCCTGCCGGTGGTGGTGAAGCCCGCGAATCTGGGATCATCCATCGGTGTGGGGCTGGCCAAGGCCCGTGCGGATATCCCGGCGTTGGTGGAGTATGTGCTGCGCCAGGACGATCTGGCGCTGATCGAACCGCAGGTGCCAGATCTGGTGGAATACAACATCGCGATGATGTGGCGCGAAGGCGAGGTGGTGTTTTCCGCCATTGAGCAGCCGAAATCCGGGGCGGAGTTGCTGGACTTCCGCGAGAAATACCTGTCGTCGGGCGGGACCAAGGGCGCGCTGCCGTCCGAGGGGATGCTGTC
>SKKS01000376.1 GCA_007123625.1 Paracoccaceae bacterium | reverse complement strand
GATCTGATCTTCTATTCCGCCATCGCCGAGGGCATGGTTCTGACCCTGGCCGAACCGCAGGACATGACCGCGCATCTGCGCGCCGAGCTTGAGGCGCTGGCAACGCCCGGCGCCCCGGCGGCGATCCTGGCGTGCGATTGCGTCTTGCGCCGGATGGAAGCGCAGGAAAAGCAGAAATCGCATGAACTGTCGCGGTTGCTGGCCGCGCACCGCGTGTTCGGGTTTTCCACATATGGCGAGCAGTTCAACGCCATGCATGTGAACCAGACCCTGACCGGTGTGGCGATCTATCCACCTGCGGATCATCCATCGGATTGCCCATCGGCTGGCGGCACATGACCCATCCGCTTATCAATCCCGCCGACCCGCCCGAGCGCCAGCGCGAGAAACTGCTGTGCATCGTCAATGTGCTGATGCGCCGGGTTGAGCAGGCCACGGATGACACCGGCGCCTCGTATGCACAGTTCGAACGCGCGGCAATGCTGGAAGAGCAGGTGCGCCAGCGGACCCGCGATCTGGAGCAGGCGCTTGACCTGTTGAACCAGTCGAATGCCCAGCTGGCCCAGGCCAACCGCGAGACCGAGGCCGCGCGCAAGGATCTCGCCAACGCGATCGAGACCATTCAGGAAGGGTTCGCGCTGTTCGCTCCCGACGACGTGCTGGTGATGTGCAACTCGCGCTTCGGTATGCACATGCCCGACATCCGCCCCCGCCTGCTGCCGGGGCTGGCGTTCGGCGCCTATGTTGATCTGGTCAGCTCGTCGCGCCATCTGCGCCTGCCTGAAGGAAGCGACCCCGCCTCGTGGGCCACGCTCCGGATGCAGCGGCACCGCGACCGGCATCTGATGTTCACCGTCGGTATGGGACAGAACCGCTGGGTGCAGGTGTCCGAGCACCGCACCCGCGACGGCGGCACGGTGATCCTGCAGACCGATGTGTCCGACATCATCCGCAGCGAACGTGCCGAACGCGGCAAGCTGCTGGACAGTCAGGCGCAGATGGTGCGCGCGACGCTGGACCATATCCGCCACGGGGTCGCGATCTTCGACCAGGGCGGGCGGCTTGCGGGCTGGAATGCGCGCATGGGCGAGTTGCTGGCGCTGGGGCGGGGCGGGCTGCGGTCGGGCATGGATTTCGACGATCTGGCCATGCGGCTGGCCACCGATGTGCGGCTGGGTCAGGGTATGACCGTGGCAACGCTGCGCGATTGGGCGCGCGCCGAGGGCGGGCGGACGCCGCTGCGGTTCGAATTGCGCCGCGCCGACCGGGTGCTCGATGTCTTCGCGCAGGAAATGCCCGACGCGGGGGTGGTGATTTCGGTCACCGATGTGACTGCCGAGCGCAGCGCGATTGCAGCGCTCAGCCGCGCGAACGAGACGCTGGAAGCGCGGGTAACCGAACGCACCGTCGAGTTGCAGGCCGCGCTGGCCGACGCCGAGCGTGCCAATGCCGCACGCTCGCGGTTCGTCGCCGCCGCCAGCCATGACCTGTTGCAGCCGTTGTCGGCGGCCAAGTTGTTCCTGGCCGCCGCCCGGGATGACCCCGCACCGGCCCGCGCCCGCGAGACGCTGGAAAAGGCGGGCGCGGCGCTTGAAAGCGTGGAGACCATTCTTGAAGCGCTGCTGGACCTGTCGCGGCTGGAGGTGGGCAAGGCGGTGCTGCGGCCCGGCCCGGTGCCACTGGGTCCGATGCTGGCGCGGCTGGCGGACGAATTCGCGTACATGGCCCAGGCGCGCGGTCTGCGGTTCCGGGTGCGGCCGGGCGATGCGGTGGTGCTGTCCGATCCCGGATATCTGCGGCGCATTTTGCAGAACCTGATCGGCAATGCCCTGCGTTATACCGAACGGGGTGGGGTGCTGGTGGCAGTGCGCCGCGCCGGGACCACATCGGTCCGGGTCGAAGTGATCGACACCGGCCCCGGCATTCCCGAAAGCGAGCAGAAAGCGGTGTTTCGCGAGTTTCACCGCCTGAATGCGCGGGCCTCGGCATCCGAAGGGCTGGGGCTGGGGCTGGCGATCGTGGAGCGCGCGGCGGCACTTTTGCAGCACCCGCTGGACCTGCGTTCGGCTCCCGGGCGCGGCACGCGCTTTGTGCTGGGCCTGCCCGTCGCGGACCCGGTGCGCCCGACTGCGAGCGCCCCCGCGCCTGTGACAGCTGCGCATGGGTCGGCGCAGGCGGGCGGGCTGCTGGGGCTGCTGGTCGAGGATGACGAGGATATCCGCCATGCGCTGGGCATGCTGCTTGATGGCTGGGGACACTCGGTGCTGGAAGCGTCCAGCCATGACGAGGCGCTGGAGCTGATCTCGGAAATCGACATCGCGCCGGATTTCCTGCTGGTGGACAACCGCTTGCCCGGAAGGCGCAGCGGGCTGGACCTGATCCGGCAGATGCGGTTGCAGCACGGCCCGGTGCCTGCGCGGATCATCACCGCCGACCGCAGCCAGTCCCTGCGTGCAGCCGCCGCCCGGATCGGCGTGGCGATCCTTTACAAGCCCATCGACACGGTGCTGCTGGAAAACTTCCTCGCATCAGTCGCCTTGCGCGACTGATGCAGGTGCGATGTGCGGCGGACCTGTCCATTGGTCGCAATCGGTCCCGCACCGCTTGACCGTCCCTGTGACGCCGCCCAAGGTTGCGCCAGACACCGGGAGGGGCTGTGACCGACAAGATTTCCTCGATTGACGATGTGATCGCGGCGCTGGACGGACAGGATTACGTCTGTGGGCGCGCGCTGGGCACGGTTGCGTTTCTGGCGCTGCGGCTGGGGCGGCCGCTGTTTCTGGAAGGCGAGGCCGGCACCGGCAAGACCGAGATCGCCAAGGCCATCGCCAGCGCTCTGGGTCGGCGCCTGATCCGGCTGCAATGCTACGAGGGGTTGGACGCGGCGCAGGCGGTCTATGAATGGAATTTTGCCGCGCAGATGGTGGCGATCCGTACCGCTGAAGCGGCGGGCGGCACCGATGCCGCGCATCTGCGCGACACGCTTTTCACGTCCGAGTTTCTGATCGAGCGCCCGCTTCTGCAGGCCATGCGTCCGCAGCCCGGTGGCGCGCCCGTGCTGCTCGTCGACGAGGTGGACCGCACCGACGAGCCGTTCGAGGCGTTCCTGCTGGAAGCGCTGAGCGATTTTCAGGTGACGATCCCCGAGCTGGGCACCATCCGCGCGCCCGAGCCGCCGATTGTGATCCTGACCTCGAACCGCACGCGCGAGGTGCATGATGCGCTCAAGCGCCGGTGCCTGTATCATTGGGTGGACTACCCCGGCTTCGCGCGCGAGCTGGAAATCCTGCAGGCTCGCGCGCCAGAAGCCTCGGCGCAGTTGTCGCGCGAGGTGGTGGCCTTCGTGCAGCGCTTGCGGACCGAGGACCTGTTCAAGAAACCCGGTGTGGCCGAAACCATCGACTGGGCGAAATGCCTGCTGGCGCTGGATGTGCTGACGCTATCGCCTGAGGTGATCGCCGATACGCTGGGCGCGGTGCTGAAATATCAGGACGATATTGCCCGGCTGCAGGGGCTGGAAGCGAAGCGCATCCTGGACGAGGCGCGCCAGATGCTGGAAACACCCTGATTGCAGGCGGGGAAAGCGCCCGCTCGGCGTGCCCCACGCGCCCGCGCCCTCGCACGCCTCGCGGGCGCTGCCCTGCGCTGGGGGCGCAGGGCAAGGGGCCACTATCAGACGGCGTGCGTCAGTAGCTGCGCGGCATGCCCAGAACGTGTTCGGCGATGTAGGACAGGATCAGGTTGGTCGAGATCGGCGCCACCTGATAAAGCCGCGTTTCCCGGAACTTGCGCTCAATGTCATATTCCTCGGCGAAGCCGAAGCCGCCGAATGTCTGCACCGCCGCTTCGGCGGCTTCCCAGCTGGCTTCGGCGGCCAGCATCTTGGCCATGTTCGCTTCGGCGCCGGGGTTTTCGCCGACCTCGTAGCGGCGCACGGCGTCCTGGACCATCAGTTCCGCCGCGCGCATCCGCGCATAGGCCTGCGCGATGGGAAAGGCGATGCCCTGGTTCTGGCCGATGGGCCGGCCAAAGACCTCGCGTTCGGTGGCATAGGCGCTGGCCTTGCCGATCAGCCATTTCGCATCACCGATACACTCTGCCGCGATCAGGATACGTTCGGCATTCATGCCCGACATGATGTAGCGAAATCCGCGCCCTTCTTCGCCGATCAGGTTCTCGGCGGGGATTTCCACATCGTCGAAGAACACCTCGCAGGTGGCGTGGTTCATCATGGTGCGGATGGGCGAAATGCGCAGCCCTTTCCCGCGCGCAGCGTTCATGTCAAGGATGAACACCGACAGCCCGTCGGTCTTGCGGGTAACCTCGGGCAGGGGCGTCGTCCGCGCCAGCAGGATCATCAGGTCGGAATGCTCGGCGCGGCTGGTCCATATCTTTTGCCCGTTGACGATGTAGCGGTCGCCGTCGCGCCGGGCGAAGGTCTTGATCGCCGGGGTATTGGTGCCGCTGCCGGGTTCGGTGACCCCGAACGCCTGCAGCCGCAGAGACCCTTCGGCGATACCGGGCAGGTAGCGCGCCTTTTGCGCGTCGTTGCCGTGGCGCAGAAGCGTGCCCATGGTATACATCTGCGCATGACAGGCTGCCGCATTGCCGCCTGCGCGGTGGATTTCTTCAAGGATCGCAACCCCCGCCGACAGACCCAGCCCGATGCCGCCGTATTCTTCGGGGATGAGCGCGGCCAGATACCCCTGCGCGGTCAGCGCATCGACGAAGTCGCGCGGATACGCCCGCTCGGCGTCGAGCTTGCGCCAGTATTCGTTGGGGAAATCGGCACAGAGGCGGGTGACCGCGTCGCGGATTTCCTGGTGCATGTCGATCATGTGCCGATGTCCTTCGCTGCGGTGCCTGGGGCGGTGTTTATGCGGATTCGGCCCGGAGGGGCAATCGGGTCTCCCGCATCGGCATGTCGGGGCGGCGGCAACCCGTCCGCCGCGCCGCTGCGTTCACTGCAGGGCCTGCGCGCGGGCAATCGCGCGAAAGGCCGCAACGGTCTCGTGGTCGTTGTCGTCGAACAGCGGGTCCGAGCTGGTCTTGACGATCACCACCGCGCGCGCCGGGTCCACATAGATATACTGCCCCCAGACGCCGATGGCGGTAAAGTCGTCCTGCGGGTCTTCGGGGATCCACCATTTGTAGCCGTAGCCGAAGGTCCAGTCGCTGGCCGGGTTGTCGCCCGGCAGCAGGTGCGCCGCCGTGGGGGTGACCGACGCCGCGACCCAGTCGGCGGGCACGATCTGCTGCCCCTCGCGCGCGCCGCCTTCCAGATACAGCCGCCCGAACCGCGCGAAGTCGCGCAGCCGCGCATTCAGGCAACACAGCGTTATTTCGCGTCCGGTGCGGTCAGTGCTCCAGGTGGCATCGGCCTCGGCCCCCATCGGGCCCCACAGACGGGACGACAGGTAGTCGGCCACGCGCATGCCGGTCGCAGCTTCCAGCACCAACCCCAGCGCGATGGTGTCAGCGCTGATATAGGCGTTGAATTCCCCCGGTGCGCGGCTGCTTTGCAGCGCGGCAATGCTGTCTTCAAGCGGCGTGCTCAGGGCCATCGCACGAAAGAACAGCATGTTGATGTCCGAGCGCGGATCGTCGTAATCCTCGTTGAAATCGACCCCCGAGGACATGGTCAGCGCATCCTCGATCGGCACCGACGCATAGCCCGAAGCCGCCAGCGCGGGCACATACTGGCCGATGGG
>SKKS01000332.1 GCA_007123625.1 Paracoccaceae bacterium | reverse complement strand
GACGGGCTGCTGGCCAATCACATCCCGCTGTTGCAAGGGCGCGACGGCACGCTGATCGGCCATGTGGCGCTTGCCAATGACATGCACCGGCTGATCGCGGACGGGGCGGCGGTGATGGCGATCTTTCAAGGGCCCGACGCCTATGTCTCGCCCAACAGCTACCCGTCCAAGGCCGAACACCACCGCCATGTGCCGACATGGAACTATCAGGTGGTGCATGTGCACGGGACGATCCGTTTCCAGCATGATTCGCAGGCCAAACGCGCGGCGGTCGGACTGCTGACCACGCACCATGAACGCCAGCGCAATGGCGCAGGGGCATGGCGCATGGCCGATGCGCCCGCTGATTACATGGCGGCGATGCTGGACGCCATCGTGGCCTTCCGCATCGACCCGCAGCAGATCGTCGCCAAGTCGAAACTCAGCCAGAACCGCAGCGCGACCGATCACCGGGGCGCGGTGGACGCGCTGCGCGCCGCCGGTCATGACTCGATCGCCGACGCAATGGCCGCGCGCACGCACTCGCCCGACTGACCCTCTGCCCACAAATCCGTCACAATGCCGCCAAAATACTGCACCCTGCCCGCCGCAGGATAAGACAAGGAATTTTTATACATGGATTGACCTGATGACGCATGGACCGCGCCGCCCGGCCTGGAGCTTTCAACACATCACGATTGCGCTTTTCAGCGGGATGCTTGCGCTGATCGCCACCTTGCTGGGGTCGAGCGCCTGGCAGGACCATTCCAAGATGCGCGCCATCATGACCCACGGCGTGCACATCGTCGCCACGGTGACCACGGTCGAGCCGCGCGCACATGTCGGCGGCGATGCGGAACAGGTCCGCATCGGCTACGCGTGGACGGTAGGTGGCCAGAGCTATTCCGGCGTCGTGATCCTGTCGGCCGTTACGGTGGCCCGCCAGGCCATCGAACCCGGTACCGCGCGACACATCCTTTATGACCGGCGCAATCCCGAAAGCCATGTGCAGCGCACTCACACGCTTGATGTCGACCGAGCGCTGCGGACCTGGGGAGCGGTTGCAGCAGCGATGGCTGCCGTGCTGACCGGCATTTTGCTGCGCAAGGCGCGCAGGCGGATGCCATCCGCAGCGCCGATTTCCGACGCGGCAGCCGAACACGCGGAGGCCCTGCAGCTGGCGCGTGCTGGCATCATGGCGGGCGCGATCCTGATCATGGGCACGGCGCTTACGCTGGTCTTTCACGAAAGCTACATCGCACAGACGCCGAGCATCGACAGCTTTTTCGAGCTTGTGCTGATCCAGGGCATGCTCATCGGGCTCGCGTCGGTTCTCAGCTGGGGCATGTGGCGTGGGCGCGGGTCCATCGCCGCGCCGGTGCTGCTGGTCTGGCTGCTGGTCGAAATCACCGCAATGGTGGCGCAGGGGGCGGTATCGGGGTTCTGGATCGTGCTGTGGTTCTACGCGATCGCTTGCCTGGTCAGTTCGATTATCGGCCATGCGCGCCTGCGCAGACTGACGAAGACCGGCGCCTTTTCAGCCTGAAGCGCCTTTGCCCGCACGCCCCGGCCTGGCGCTCGCGCCGGGAGCGTCAGGCCGGGGCGGATGCACATTCGGACATCCTCTGCGACCTGCCACACGTTGCTGTGACCTGCAGCACATGCTAGGGCGCGCGGCGCGCTCCCGAAGGGATGTGCGAAACAGGGGGTCCGGGGGGTGCAACCAGCCGAGGAAACAGCCGCCGACTGGTGGGAGGTCGAGGCGCTTTACGACCTTTGCTTCGCGCCGGGGCGCGAGGCGCTGTCATCCTATCGCCTGCGCGACGGGGTCGGCCCGATCCCCGCGCTGTGCCTTGTGCTGCGTGACGGCCCGTCACTGGCCGCCGCCATCCGCTACTGGCCGGTCCGCGTGGGCGGCGCGCGGGCGCTTCTGCTTGGCCCCGTCGCCGTCCACCCCACGCGGCAGGGCGAGGGGCTTGGCGGCTGGCTGATGCGCGACAGCCTTGAGCGCGCCCGCGCGCTTGGCTGGGAACGGGTGCTTCTGGTGGGCGACGCGCCCTATTACCGCCGCTTCGGGTTCACACGGCGTGACGGTGTCCTCATGCCGCCGCCCACAAACCCCGACCGTGTTCTGGGTCTGGAGTTGATCCCAGGCGCCTGGGTGGGCGTGTCCGGGCCGGTCACCCCCTTCGACGCATGAATGCGCCCTTGCAAGCGGCCCGCGCCATCGCTATATGAGGCTCAACAGCGGCGTTCCGGCCTCCACCACCGGAACCCACCGGAACCTTTGTGACGGGCCGCGGGCCCGTTTTTTCGTTTTGGAGGACACGCAATGTCCGACACGCAGATTACCGATCTTGTCGCCAAGACCACCATTGACCGCCGCCTGGCCGGAATCGTCGCGCCCGTGATCGAGGGGATGGGGTTCGAACTGGTGCGCCTGCGGCTAATGAGCGGCAAGCACAGCACGCTTCAGATCATGGCCGAACGCCCCGAGGGCGGGATCGAAATCGCGGATTGCGCCCGGATTTCAACCGCCGTTTCAGCCGCGCTGGATGTCGAGGACCCGATCGAGGATGCCTATACGCTTGAAGTCTCCAGCCCCGGCATCGACCGCCCCCTTACCCGGCTCAAGGATTTCGACGTATGGGACGGCTATGAGGCCCGCCTTGAAACCGACGAGTTGATCGACGGACGGCGGCGCTTCAAGGGTATCCTTGCCGGAACCGAGGGCGATGAAGTGCTGGTCGAGCTTGACCAGGACGGCGCGCCCGTCACCATCGGGCTGAAATTCGAGTGGCTGTCGGATGCAAAGCTTGTGCTGACCGACGAGTTGATTGCCGAGATGCTGCGCGCCCGCAAAGCCGCCGGAGCTTTCGATGAAGCCAATTTCGACGAGATCGAAACCGAGACCGAGACCGACACGAATACCGACACCAACACCGCTTCCCAGCAGGAGTGATCCCCCATGGCCATCACCAGCGCCAATCAGCTTGAACTGTTGCAGACCGCCGAGGCCGTGGCCCGCGAAAAGATGATCGACCCCGATCTGGTGGTCCAGGCGATGGAAGAAAGCCTCGCCCGTGCGGCCAAGTCGCGCTACGGCGCCGACATGGACATCCGCGTGGCCATCGACCGCAAGACCGGGCGCGCCACCTTCACGCGCGTGCGCACCGTGGTCGCGGATGACGCGCTGGAGAACTATCACGCCGAACTGACCGTGGCGCAGGCCAAGGCGCATCTGGAAGACCCCCAGATCGGCGACGAGATCCGCGAGGAGGTGCCACCCGTCGAACTGGGACGGATCGCCGCCCAATCGGCCAAGCAGGTGATCCTTCAAAAGGTCCGCGAAGCCGAGCGCGACCGCCAGTACGAGGAATTCAAGGACCGTGCAGGCACGATCATCAACGGCATGGTCAAGCGCGAGGAATACGGCAACATCATCGTCGATATCGGTCGCGGCGAAGGCATCCTGCGCCGCAATGAAAAGATCGGCCGCGAAAGCTACCGCCCCAACGACCGTATCCGCTGCTTCATCAAGGATGTGCGCCGCGAAGCGCGTGGCCCGCAGATATTCCTGTCGCGCACCGCGCCAGAATTCATGTCCGAGCTGTTCAAGATGGAAGTGCCCGAAATCTATGACGGCATCATCGAAATCAAGGCCGTCGCCCGCGACCCGGGCTCGCGCGCCAAGATCGCGGTCATCAGCTATGATTCGGGCATCGACCCGGTCGGTGCCTGCGTCGGTATGCGCGGCAGCCGTGTGCAGGCCGTGGTGAACGAGCTGCAGGGCGAAAAGATCGACATCATCCCCTGGAACGAGGATCAGGCGACTTTCCTGGTCAACGCGCTGCAACCCGCCGAGGTGAGCAAGGTCGTGATCGACGAGGAAGCCGGCAAGATCGAGGTCGTGGTCCCCGACGAGCAACTGTCGCTGGCCATCGGTCGGCGCGGCCAGAACGTGCGTCTGGCCAGCATGCTGACCGGGCTGGATATCGACATCCTGACCGAAGCCGACGAATCCGCCCGCCGCCAGGCCGAATTTGCCGAACGCAGCGCGCTGTTCATGGAGGCGCTGGACATTGACGAGATGATGGCGCAACTTCTGGTGGCCGAAGGCTTCACCACGCTGGAGGAAGTCGCCTATATCGAACAGGATGAACTTCTGGCCATCGACGGCTTCGACGAGGACACCGCCGACGAGCTTCAGGCGCGCGCACGCGACAGGCTGGAGGCGGTCAATCAGGCAGCGCTGGAGAGCGCGCGCGCTCTGGGCGTCGAAGACAGCCTGATCGGATTCGAGGGGCTGACCCCGCAAATGATCGAGGCGCTGGCCAAGGATGACGTCAAGACGCTGGAGGATTTCGCCACCTGCGCCGACTGGGAACTGGCCGGCGGCTGGACCACGGTGGACGGTCAGCGGGTCAAGGACGACGGGGTGCTGGAACCCTTCGACGTCAGCCTGGAGGAAGCACAGCATCTGATCATGACCGCCCGGGTCATGCTGGGCTGGGTCGATCCCACCGAACTGGAGGCCGACGCTGACAGCGCGGACGCACCTGACGAGGCCGAGCTGGAAACCGACGCCCCCCGTCCCTGAGCAACAGGACCCCGCCCCATGACCCGCGCAGGCCGCAAGAAGGATCACGACACGCCCGTGCGGCGGTGCATCGCCACGGGCGATGTGCTGCCTGTGGCGAGGCTGATCCGCTTCGTTGTGGCCCCCGACGGCACCATCACCCCGGATGTGGCCGGCAAACTGCCAGGGCGGGGCATCTGGGTGCGGGCGCAGCGCGCCGCGCTTGACCGTGCGGTGCAGAAGAAGCTTTTCTCCCGCGCGGCGCGCCAGCAGGTCGGCCTGCCCGACGATCTGGCCACGATGGTTCACCAATTGCTGAGCCGGCGCGTCCTTGATATGCTGAGCATGGCCCGGAAAAGTGGACTGGCGGTAGCCGGATTCGAAAAGGTCCGCGATCTGGCCCTGCGCGACGACATGGCGGTCCTGATCCAGGCCGCTGACGGATCCGAGCGCGGGAAAACCAAGCTGAAGCCGCCGGACGGCGAAACTACATTCATCGGGCATCTGACTGCCCAGGAATTGGGTTTTGCATTCGGGCGGGATCGTGTGATACATGCCGCGCTTCGCGCTGGTGGTCTGACGACGCGTGTAGTAGAGGAAGCCGCAAGGCTTGCAGGATTGCGCGAGCAAATCGGCGGAAATGTCGCCGGAGAGGAAAAGACGAACGCATGAGCGATACAGACGGCAAGAAAACCCTTGGGCTTGGCGGTCAGCGTCCCGGTCAGGTGAAGCAGAGCTTCAGCCACGGGCGCACAAAATCCGTTGTGGTGGAAACCAAGCGCAAGCGCGTGGTCGTCCCCAAGGCCGGGGCGCAGACGGCGTCCACCAACAAGGGCAAGCCGACGGTCAAGGGCGACCCCTCACGCCGCCCCGCCGGGATCACCGATGCCGAAATGGAACGTCGCCTGAAGGCGTTACAGGCCGCCAGGGCACGCGAAACCGAAGAAACCGCCGCGCGCGAGGCCGAGGAAAAGGCCCGCGAGGCAGAGCGCCAGCGCCGCCGCGATGAGCACGAAGCCCGCGAACGCGAGGAACGCGAGCGCGAGGCCGCACTCAAGGCCAAGGCCGAGGAAGACGCCCGCACCGCCGAGGCCGAGGCCGACAAGGCCCGGCGTGCCGCCGAACCTGCACCTGCAACGCGACCCGCCGCGGCCGAGCCGGCCTCCGCGCCCCAGTCCGACCGCACCCGCCCG
>SKKS01000329.1 GCA_007123625.1 Paracoccaceae bacterium | reverse complement strand
TACCCATGAGATTTTCCCTGCTTACCGCCGCGTTCGCGGCACTCCTTGCCACGCCCGCCCTTGCGGCGGATATCCGGATCCATGACCCTTTCGCGCGGGTCAGTTCGATCATGGCGCAATCCGGCGCCGCCTTCATGATGATCGAAAACCATGGCACCCAGGACGATCGCCTGGTCTCGGCACGCTCAGACGTGGCGCAGCGTGTCGAATTGCACACCCACCTTGAAGACGACCAGGGCGTCATGCGCATGTTCCAGGTCGAGGAGGGCTTCGCCGTTGCCGCCGGTGGTCGCCACGCGCTGGAGCGCGGCGGCGATCACGTCATGTTCCTGGGGCTGACCCGACAACTGGCCCATGGCGATGTGGTTGCACTGACCCTGGTGTTCGAACAGGCCGGCGAGGTCATGCTGGAGGTTCCGGTGGATCTGGAACGCGCCGCCGATCACGGGCAGTCACAAGGGCATTCTCACGGGCACGGGCATTCCCACGGCAACTGAGCGCGTCGATGGCGCGCGCGCGCAGGGTCCGGCGGCATGCCGGGCCCTGTTGCGTTTTCGGGTGAAGACCGCTTAGCTGTGGGCATGACCCTGAAGCGCGTCCTGTTCGTCTGTCTTGGGAATATCTGCCGCTCGCCCACCGCCGAAGGCGTGTTCCGCGACATGGCCGCGGCCAGCGGCGTCGAGGTGCACACCGACAGCGCCGGAACCGGCGACTGGCATATCGGCAAACCGCCTGACCCTCGTGCCGTGGCTGAAGCGGCGCTGCGGGGCCATGACATCGCGGATCTGCGCGCGCGTCAGGTCCTGCCCGAGGATTTCGACCGATTCGACCTGATCGTGGCCATGGACCGCACCAACCAGAGCGATCTCGAAGTCCTGCGACCGGCAGGCAATACTGTGCCGGTCAGACTGTTTCTTGACTACGCAGACAGCCCCGGCTCCGATGTGCCCGACCCGTATATGATCGGCGGATTCGACCGGACCTTTGCGCTGATCGAAAGCGCCAGCCAGGGGTTGCTGAAGGCGCTGCGCTCAGCGTGAACAGCGCTGTTCGGCCGCGGCGCCGAAAGCGCGGTAGCGCGCCCAGAATTCATTGTCCCGCGCGCTGCGCGACATGCGCACGTCCTGTGCCAGTTGCGGATCGCGGAAAAACCGCGCCGCCCGGCGCTGTTCTGCGCGGGTCAGCGTCTGATTCGCCACCGCACCCACACAGCGGCACAGGGCACGGGTGGCCTGCGGGCGATCCGAGCGCAGGCAGGCCGATTCGAGTGCACTGGCACTGGCCGGAGCGGGGATCATGGGCACCAGCAACGCGGTAAGCGCCGCTGCAATAATGGATTTCTGCATCTCAAGCCTCGGGTTCATTGGTTGGCGTGACGGTTGGCCCGACATCGCGGTTGCAACCGATATGGAAACAATATGGCGAATCTTTGGCAAAGAGGAGGTTAATTGCAACAATTCTCAGATCCTCGCCCCCACCGCCGACCATGGCGAGCAGCTTGATCCAGCCAGGACCCTTGTGCAAGCCCCCTGCACGCAGCGGATGTCATCTCGGCCCGGAACCGGTATCTGGTGATCCTTGTGCCCCATGCCACAACATAGGCGAAAATGGCTTAAATATGGCGCTGAAAGCCATGATATAAAGGGGTTTTCTGCACTCGGGTTGCATGTTAGTCTTCGCCCAAAGACCCCACTGATAACAACCGGGGCTTGCATGAGGCAGTGAGACACATGGCAACCAGCAGCATCGCTGCGGTGCGCAGCTTGGCGTATCTGGCAGCGCTCGTGATTTCGGGATATCTGGCCTCCGGGGCGGCCCTCGCCGCGCCTTATGCGGCCATGGTGATGGATGCGCGCGACGGGAACGTGATCTTTGCGCGCAACCATGACACGCGGTTGCATCCGGCATCGCTGACCAAGATGATGACGCTCTACATCGCCTTCGAAGCGGTCAAGCACGGCGAGATCAGCCTGGACACCCAGGTGCGCATCAGCAGAAACGCGGCCAACACGCCCTGCTCCTGTCTGGGGGTGCGCGCGGGTCAGACAATCGCCCTGCGCTACCTGATCCGTGCTGCGGCACTGCGTTCGGGCAATGACGCGGCCACGGCGATCGCTGAGGCGATATCGGGCTCGGAATCGGCCTTTGCCGAGCGCATGACCCGCACCGCCCGCGCCATGGGCATGGAGAACACGACCTTTCGCAACGCGCATGGCCTGACTGCCTCGGGGCATTTGTCCACGGCACGGGACATGACCATTCTGGGCCGTCAGTTGCTGTTCGATTACCCGCAGTATTACAACATTTTCTCGCGCCGGTCCGACCACGCGGGGATTGCCACCGTGCCGAACACGAACCGTCGGCTGCTGGATGCCTATCGTGGCGCCGACGGGATCAAGACCGGGTTCACGCGCGCCGCGGGGTTCAATCTGACCGCCTCGGCCGAACGCAACGGGGTGCGCATCATCGCCACAATGTTCGGCGGGTCGTCGGGGGCGGCGCGCAACGCCCATGTGGCCGAACTTCTGGACATCGGCTTTGCCCGCGCACAGACCCGTGTGGCCACCCGGGCCCCGGCAACCCCGGCTTATCAGGGCGGGCGCGCGGTCGCCTCGGCCCCGGCGCAATCCGACAGCACCGGCAACCGCCCCGTAGCAGACCGGACGGTGCGCCTGCAAACGGCGGTGGCGCGCAGCCCGCGCCCCATGCCGCGCCCCGGCCAGGCCCCCGCCGACGACATGCTGCTGGCCTTGCAGCAAAGCGTCGGGCAAGCCGTTTCCGAACTCGCCAGCGCCGCCACGGCTGACAGCACAACGGCATCGCAACCTGTTGATGCCGAGGGGATAGCCCTCGCCGCCCTGCCTGTCATCCCGCCTGCGCGCCCCGAGACCCTGCTGGCCGAAGCGCTGCCGGACGGAACCGCGCCCGCCGCACCCGATACCGAGGTCATGGACGAGGACGTTCAGCTTGCCCTGGCCGCGGCCGCGGGGTTCTCCACGGCCACAGCTGACGAAATTGCCACTCTGGAAAACAACGGGCGCCTTGTGACCCCGGCCGAAACCGGTGCAACCGATACCGGCGCCGCACCGCAGCAGGACGGCCACAACGCCATGGATACCGCCATCGCCACCATGGCCGGCACCAGCGACGCATCCGCGGTTGACCCCGTAACCGCCGCCATCGCCCCGGCCTCTGTCACCCTGCGCCCCGAACCGCGACCGGCCGATATCGCCACCGCATCCGGACCCGCGCCCAACGCCCTGATCCAGTTGACCAGCCTGAACGAGGGCGAAGTGGACGACCGCGCCCAGGTGGCGATGGTCACCGAAGCCGCCGCCGCCGGAGGAAGCCAGATCGTCTCGCGCATGTCGACCTCAAGCGGGCGGATCTGGGGCGTGTCTCTGGGCCGCTTCAATTCGCGCCACGAGGCCGAGCGCGTGTTGATCCAGACCTCGCTGGCCGAGGCTGTGGCGCTGGAAAACGGCCTGCGCCGGGTGCGCCAGCATTCGGGCGGCTTCGAAGCCAGCTTTGCCGGACTGACCCGCGAAGAGGCCGACATGGCCTGCCGCCGTATGCACGCGCGGCATCGCGACTGCTTCATGGTCAGCCCCTGACAGCGCCGGGGCGCAGCGTGATCGCATGTGGTGCGATCAGGCGATCTCGAACACGCCCTCGATCTCGACCGCGACGCCCAGCGGCAGCGATGGCACCCCGACAGCGGCGCGGGCGTGGCGACCGGCATCGCCGAACACGGCCACCATCAGGTCCGATGCCCCGTTCACAACCTTTGGCTGGTCGGTGAAATCCGGGGTGCAATTGACAAAGCCGGTCAGCTTCACCACTTGCCGCACCCGCGACAGGTCGCCATCACAGGCCGAACGCAGTTGCGCAATCAGGGCCAGCGCGCACAGCCGGGCCGCGTCCGCGCCCTGCTCGACGGCCAGATCATCGCCCAGCTTGCCTCTCACCAGCCCATCCGGCCCGCCGCTGATCTGGCCGGACACAAAGACCAGTGCCCCCGTGCGCACGAAAGGCACGTAATTGGCAGCCGGGGCCGGAGCGTCGGGCAAGGCCAACCCAAGGTCTGCAAGTCGCTGTTCAACGGGGCTGCGCATGGTGATGGTCCTTTTCCAGATCTGCCCGCAGCCTACTGCGCCCGCATCCACATTCAAGGGGATTCCGGGCGGGCGGCGCGGAGCCGGGACATCAGCGCAGAAAGACAGGTTTGTCCGGCTCGGAAATTTCGGGCGCAAAGCGGTATCCGCCCGCATCGAAATCCTGCAATGCGGCCGGGTCGGACAGGCGGTTTTCCATGATGAACCGCGCCATGGCCCCCCGCGCGCGCTTGGCGTGGAAACTGACGATACGCGGTCCAGCCTCGCGGTCTTCCATGAACACCGGCGTGACCACCCGTGGCACCAGAACCGCCCGGTCCACGGCGCCGAAATATTCAACTGACGCGCAGTTTACCAGAACCCTGGCCCCCGCCAGCGTGGCGTCATGGTTCAGCGCCTCGGCGATCCAGCCACCCCAGAAGTCATAAAGCGACCGCCCGCGCGCCGTGTGCAAACGACTGCCCATCTCCAGCCGATAGGGCTGGATCTGGTCACCGGGCCGCAGCACGCCGTAAAGCCCGGAAAGAATGCGCAAATGCCCGTTCGCCCAAGCCAGCGCATCGGGGTCAAGCGTGCGCGCCTCAAGCCCGCGATACGTATCACCCGCAAAGGCAAATACGGCGCTGCGCGTGGCTTCGGGCGCCGGGTCCGACGTGAAGGCCGCAAAGCGGTCACGGTTCAGGCGCGCCAGATTATCGCTGATCTTCATCAGCTTGCCCAGCCCCGCCGCGTCCAGCGCCCCGGCTGCCGTGACCAGTTCGGCCGTGGCCTCTGCAAACCGCGGCGCCGTCATGGTGATTGCCGGCTCCGCCGTGTCCCAATCAAGCGCCTTGGCCGGTGAAATAACTACGAGCATCGATTCTCCAGTAAAAGGCGTCCGCGCGGACCTCGCGGTTACAAGCCGGCAGGTCGTATGGCTGCGTCATGTCCAAGTTTGGCGTGACTTTGTGCCAGTCCGTCATCACCTGCAAGCGCGACTTGTTGCCTCAGGGCTGATTGCAGGAGCTGCCGGGTGTCGGACCGGGCATGGCGGTGAAGCGTGGACTCAAGTCGGCTTCGATACGGCGACGCGGCTGCGCCCGGACGGCTGGATGCCCACGGTGGAGTCGCGGGATCCGGACGTCGAGCACGACCTGTCGCTGATGCCGACGCTGCGCGCGATCCAGGCGGGCGCGAGCCCGATGCCTCGATCGACGAGCTGACCGAGCAGGCGACCGCGCAGTGACCAGGCACGTCGAGCCCGAAGGGAGAGTGTCCGATCTTCTGTGTAACTGGGATTTGGTCCATGTTTCCTGAGAGGAGCAAGGACGATGACCATTTCCAAGGAACTACTGGACGAGTTGCTGAAGGGCTGCGAACGGCCTGAGGATCTGCTTGGCGATGCCGGGCTGATGAAGGAGCTCAAGATCAGGCTCATGGAGCGGATGCTGGGTGCCGAGCTGACTGCGCATCTGGGCTACGAGGATGGCAAGGACGCCCCGCCGGCTCAGGCCAATCGGCGCAATGGCACGTCCGCAAAGCGGCTGAAGGGTCAGGACGGGGAGTTGCCGATCGCCGTGCCGCGTGACCGGGATGGCAGTTTTGAGCCTGAACTGGTGAAGAAGGGCCAGACCCGGATCGACGGCATGGATGACAAGATCATCGGTCTGTATGCC
>SKKS01000018.1 GCA_007123625.1 Paracoccaceae bacterium | reverse complement strand
CCTTGTACGCCGCATCACCAAGCCACGGCTGTCCGTGACGGTAACGGCAACGCATTGGGTGTGTGGCAGATGGCTGGGGTGGTAGGATTCGAACCTACGGTACACGGTACCAAAAACCGTTGCCTTACCACTTGGCTACACCCCAACTGCGGCGCTGTTTAGCGAAGCGGGCGCAAGGCTGCAAGTGCAAAAACCCGAACGCCGC
This sequence comes from Paracoccaceae bacterium, assembly GCA_007123625.1. GTDB lineage: Bacteria > Pseudomonadota > Alphaproteobacteria > Rhodobacterales > Rhodobacteraceae > Rhabdonatronobacter. The sequence goes on along the minus strand of SKKS01000018.1, from coordinate 5,591 downwards.
GCTTGCTTTCGGCAACCTGCCCGCTCAGGCAGAAACCTGTTCGCGCAGGATTGCCGCGGTCATCGAAAGCAACAGGTAAATCCCTGAGAAAATGAGAAATGCCAGCGACGTGTTTTCGAACGCGCGGGGGTAGGTCGGCTCGTCCGGGGAGATCGGCGTCACGCTCAGCGACAGGTAGCGGACCTGTCTGTTGGCTTCGATCCGGGCGGTCTCCAGCTGTTGAAGCGACTGGGTCAGCAGCATCTGGCGGGTCTGCACATCGGCTTCGGCCATGACCAGTTCGCTCTGGATGCGCGCAAGCGACGTGCCGGTCGCGGTGCCTTGCGTCATCGTCCCGCGCAAGGCCGCAATTTCAGCCTCGAGCGCGTTTACCCTGCGTTGCAGCGGGTCCACGCGCGCCGGATTCGGCCGCACGTTCGACAAGAGTTCCTGCAGGCTCAGCCGCGCCTGGGTCAGTTCGGTTTCCAGCGCCACGATCTGCTGCGACAGAAGCGATACCTCGACCTCGCCCGACAGGACGGCAAAGCGTTCCTGAAGCTCTACTGCTGTCTGCCGGGCCTGTAGCATGCGCTCCTCGGCTTCCTCATAGGCGCTGCGGGCGTCCTGCATGGCGCTGTCGCGCAACCGCGCGGTCATCAGGTCGACCTGTTCCTCGGCATAGCCGATCAGGGCGTTTGCAAAGCGTTCGCTGTCTTCGGGCGTGGCGGCGATCACTTCCAGCCGCACAATTCCTTCGGTTGGGTCAAAGCCGATCTTCACTTGCCGCTGATACAGGCGAAATACCGATTCTTCGGACGCATCCGCGGGCAGGCGGCGCAGCGCGTCAATGTTGTCTGCGCTGAAGTGCTCGCGGAAACCTTCCTCGGTGTTCAGCCGTCGCATGGCGCCACGCGACTGCAGGTAGCTTTGCACCGTGATCGAATCCTGCGAGTTGCCAAGCCCCATGCCGGCCGCGCCTGGCATCATCCCGCCCAGTCCGCCGGGGGCGCCGCCCATGGCGCTGTCGGCCTGCTGGATGACGAACTCCGCTTCGGTCGCATACAGCGGCGTGGCGATGACATAGAAGTAGTAGCCGATCAGAAACGTCGGCAGCGACACAAACACCAGCAACCGCGCGGCCAGCATCAGCAGGCGGCGGCGGCGGCGGCGGGTGATGCCCAGGCGGATATTGCCCATTTCGCGGTCGCGCTCGGCCGCCAGCTGCCGCTTGCGATCACCGCCGCCGGTTGCGGGCAGGTTGGCACCGGCACGTCGCGCCGCAGGCAGATTGTCTGGCACAGGGACCGGCGTTTTGTCATTGCCCGTGCCGTCCTGCGGGCGGATCAGTTCCAGCATGGTCGAGCGTTCGAACGGATCGATGCCGCGCTTGCGCAACAGGCGCACAGCGTCGAAGGCCGAGGTTGCGCGAATGCCGTAGCGTGTGGCGACGCGCATGGCCATGCGCAACTGCCGCGCGGTCAGCCCTTCGGCGCGGATCGCATCAAGCCCCTGCACGGTCTGCGGGTCGCCCTCGATATCGGCGCCATGGGGTTCCGGGACCGCGGACGCGGCCGGGGACTGCGCCGGTGTCCGCGGTGGTGCCGGTGCCGGGGAGGGCATTGGCGCATGATCAGCGAATGCGGCGTCGGTTGGCGGCTGCGGGTCCGGGGCGGCGTCCTGAGGCGCAGACGACGCCTTGGGAGCGGCTTTCGCCACGCCACCGTCTTGGTCGGCTTCTGCGGGCGCCTGCGTCGTGGCGGCATCCTCGCGCAGTTCGGCGACGGTGGCATCGCCACCGCGACGGATTCGGAAGCGGCGGGCCTTAATCTGCATAGTCATAGAGTTCCCGTGCCTCATCAAGCGAGTCGAACATGTAAAGCTGGCCGTCGCGGAGCACTCCAGCCCGGTTGCAATAGCGCTCCAGCGTCTGGGCCTGATGCGAGACAATCACCACAGTGCCGGTTTCAAGCCGCTCGCGCAGGATCTGACCGGCGCGGCGGTTGAATCGCACATCGGTGGTGGTCGGCATGCCCTCGTCGATCAGATAGATGTCGAATTCCAGTGCCGCCATGAGGGAAAACGAAAACCGCGCACGCATCCCCTGGCTGTAGGTGCCCACCGGCATGTCGAAGTATTCTCCGATGTCGCACATCCATCGGCAGAAAGCTTCGACGTCGTCGGGGTCAAGCTGATACAGCCGTGCGATGTAGCGCGCGTTTTCGGTGCCTGTGTGCCGGTTCACGACCCCGCCCATGAAACCTAGCGGGAACGAAACGCGGCTGGTCCGCGCGATGGTGCCTTCATCGGGTTTTTCCAGCCCGGCCATCATGTTGATGATCGTGGTCTTGCCGCTTCCGTTGGGTGCCAGGATGCCCAGCGATTCACCCGGCGCGACGCGAAAGCTGGCACGGTCAAGTATCACCTTGCGCTGACGCCCGGTCCAGAAGGATTTGCTGACATTACGAAATTCGATCATCTTGCTGCACGTCGCCTCGGGGCACGGTTTGCCGCCTGTTCGGATCTGGCGGTTCGTCTTGTTGTGACTGGTCCTGTCGTGATTGTCCGGTACCAATGCGGCTATTTCCGGGCAGTATGCCGCATCGCGCGATGATCAGACAATCACTTTCCCCTGAAAACCCGGTAAACGCGAACCGCCCGCGACCCGGAAAAACCGGCGCGGGCGGCGTGAAAGCGCGTCACGGGGCTGTTGGATCAGCTGCCCCAGACCCGGACCGGGCCGCAATCCACATGGACGAAATCCGAGCGCGAATACCGTCCCACACCGCCCGCACGGCAGGCGGCGGCGGCACGCGCCATTTCGGACACGCTGCGCGACCGCAGCCGCACATCGGCCGCGCGTCCTGTCAGGTGCAGCGAATTCTGCGCCACGTTGCGCGACCGGGCGCGCAGCATCTGGTTCGTGGCCGGCGAGCGGAAGCCCGACAGCAGCATGTAGGGTTCGTTCACCCGCAACAGCTGCGACGTCGCGGCCATGATGTCGATGGTGCGCGTGTCGATGCGGTGCACCTGGTTATTGCGCCAGTCCCGGCTGAAGCGATCAATGGCCTGCAGAGCCTCGGGCACATAGTTGCCATCGATCCAGTAGATCATATCGATGTTTTCGCCGGTACGGCCTGAATACATCCGCAGTCGGCGGATATCGCCTGAACCGCGGGCGTATGCTGTAACGCCGGGAAAGAAAGGTGCGGCACTTACGGCGGTTGCGGCGAAAGCGCCCAACAGGGCGCGACGTGTCATCCCCGAAGAAGTGTCAGTCATTCTTGGCCTGTCCCACTTTGGTGTTGCTCTGGTTCGGGGGGCCGTCAGGAAAGTTGCTTGCGCTGCCGTCCTGATTTGTCCGGGAACCGATCCCCCGCCGCTGCGTTTTTTTTGATTGTGCACATTCTATGCCACAACCTTTTGTGTGCTCCCAACCCTGATTCGTCCTGCGTGCCCCCGATCGGCAAGATTTCGCCGGAATGCTTCGGAGGCGCACGAGGGTGGCGCTTTTGCAACGTGTTAATGCCACGAAACCATGAAAAACTCGCTAAGTCCCCCCGAAATGCACGCGATTTCAAGGATAGCAGAGTTGTGAATGGACCGCTTCGCCGTATTTTGACCATCGTGGTCAACAACATCCGCGTCTCTGAACGGCGCACACTGCCATAACCGGGGGATTTGATGCGTTCTGATTTCAAGTCAATGTGTTCCGGCCTTTGCAGCCGGGCGGTCACCGCCTGTGCCGCACTGGCGCTTTTTCTGTCCGTCACAGTCGCCGAGGCGCAGCAGTTCAGCGCCTTCAAGCAAGCACTTGCCGAAGGGGTTGCGCAGGATGCGGGCCTGTCGGCATTCTATCGCGAGCATGGGTATCAGGCGCTCTGGACCGGCCCCGACGATCACATCCGCCGCAGCGCGCTGGTGACCGCGATTTCGCGAGCTTCGGACCACGGGCTGCCAGTGGCGCGCTACGACCTTGAAGGATTGATGACGGCCTTTGGGTCGGTTGAAAGCGAACGCGACCGCGGCTTTCTGGAAGCGCGGGTGACCGAACTGTTCCTGCGGTACGCGCGCGACATCACCAGCGGGTTGTTGACGCCATCGCGGATTGACAGCGACATCGTGCGCAAGCTGCCGCGCCCCGATCCCGAAACGCTGTTGCGCGAGTTTGCAGCCGCCGAACCTGTGGCCTTTATCCGCAACCTGGCGCCGCGCGCGCCGGAATACGCGCGGCTTTTCCGCGCCAAAAGCAATCTGGAGCGCGTGATCGCCGAAGGGGGCTGGGGGCCTGCGGTTGCCGCTTCGTCACTGCGGCCCGGCGACACCGGCGCGGGTGTGGTGGAACTGCGCAACCGCCTGATCGCGATGGGGTACATGGAGCGCACGGCAACTGCCAGTTATGACGGCACGCTGCAGGCTGCGGTGCAGCGGTTCCAGATCAACCACGGACTGAATGCTGACGGGGTAGCCGGTACTGCGACCATTCGCGCGCTCAACACCCCGCCCGAGGAACGCCTGCAAGCCGTTATCGTGGCGATGGAGCGCGAGCGCTGGCTCAACATCGAACGCGGCGACCGCCACATCTGGGTGAACCTTGCGGATTTTTCTTCCCGGATCGTCGATTTCGACGAGATCACCTTTGAAACGGTGTCGATCATCGGCGCGCGCAACAGCGAACAGCGTACGCCCGAATTCTCGGAGAAGATGACATACCTCGAGATCAATCCCGACTGGACGCTGCCGCGCTCTATCCTGGCGCGCAGCTACTGGGGGTCGCTGTCGGCAGGCGGTGCGCACCATCTGCAGATAATCGATGCGCAAGGGCGCGTGGTCCCGCGCAGCGCCATCAATTTCAGCCGCTACACGCCGCGCAACTTTCCGTTCAACGTGCGCCAGCCCCCGGGGCCGACGAACCCGCTGGGGACGGTCAAATTCATGTTTCCGAACCCGCATGCGATCTATCTGCACGACACGCCGGCTCGGTCGTTGTTCAACACCGACGTGCTGACTCATTCCTCGGGTTGCATCCGGCTGAACGACCCCGAGGAATTCGCTTACGAGCTGCTGGGCCGTCAGTCCGATGACCCGCAGGGCCTGTTCCACCGCACCCGGAACTCGGGGCAGCAGACACGCATCTTTCTGGAGACGCCGGTGCCGACGCATCTGGTCTATCGCACGGCGTTTACCGACGCGCGCGGGGCACTGAATTTCCGCGCCGATGTCTACGGGCGTGACGCTGCGATCTTCCGTGCGCTGGTCAACGCCGGGGTGGAAATTCCGGGCGTACGCAGCTAAGCCGTTCGGGCAGGCCCGCGCCCTTGTGGCGCGGGCAACCCGGACGCGAGGCCCGCCATGACATCCTACCGCATCGACGCCATCGCCCACGCCCTTGGCGCGCGGTACGAAGGGGACGGGGCGCTGGCGTTCACCCATGCCGCCGAACCCGCGCAGGCCGGGGCAAAGGCGCTGGCCATCGCATCGGACCCGAAATATGCCGAAGGACTGGCGCAGGGCAGTGCGCGCGCGGCGCTGTTGTGGGAGGGAGCGGACTGGCGCGCGCTGGGGCTGGAAGCCGCGATCTTCGCGCCACGTCCGCGCTATGCGCTGGCCGGTCT
>SKKS01000287.1 GCA_007123625.1 Paracoccaceae bacterium | reverse complement strand
TGCCGTTTCAGGTTGACCAGAGGTAGCTGGCGCCCAGATCGCCGGGCAGGATCGCGACGAAATCCGCGGCCTCCAGCGTTGCCCGCGCGAAAGGCTGCGGATCGGACTCGGTACCGGACCGGTTCACGGCAGCGGGCGCTTCGGCCACGGCGCGCGGCAGGAAAATCGGGGCGGGAATCGGGGACAACCCCACCGCCACGCGCAGGATATCAAGCGCATCCAGGGCGTCGACGCGCCCGTCGCGGTTGGCGTCGGCGGCAACGAAATCTGCGGTATTGAACCCGTTCGGCGCAAAGGACGGGGCCAGCCCCACCGCCATGCGCAGCGCGTCAAGTGCATCGAGCGCCGTGACCGGGCGCGTCGTTGCGGTGCCGTTGAAGGCATAGTTCAGGTGCAGGTCTGCTGCTCCGCCCGGATCCAGATGGAAGCGCCCGTCCGTCGCGGTCGTCGTCTGCGCCAGCACGTCCCCGGTGCCCGGATCACGTGCGCTGACGCTGACGCCGCCGACCCCGTTCCCCGCCCGCGAGACTACGGTTCCCGAGATCCCGTTTTCTGGTGGCAGCGCAGGCGGTGACGGCTCGGGCGGAGGCGAAGGGGATGGAGGAGGTATCGGCTCCGGCTCCGGCGGAGGTGGCGTTGGTGGTGGCGCAGGCGGTATCGGCTCTGGCTGAGGAGTTGGGGAAGGTGGTGGCGGCGGAGGCGCAGACGGCGCAGGCGAAGGCGGCGCAGGCGCAGACGGTGGAGGCGGAGACGGCGCAGGCGAAGGCGCGGCCAGCACATCCATCATGAACCGGTCGGGTGTGTGAAACCCTTGACCGAACAGGTCAGCGTGCGAAAGCGGGGCGTTGTCAGCGGCGGTTATCCGCAAGGTGGCGTCGCGATAGGTCAGCACCGCACCGTTGGCCGTCGGCGCAATCTGCAGCTGCCCCGGATCGCGCAGCATCGGCCATGCGGAGAGGTCCAGCCGATCCACGCCCGGTTCGAAATCGGTGATTCGCGCAGTTCCGGTGCGGGCGTGCACCACGAAGGTATCGGCGCCTGCGCCGCCGGTCATCACGCTGTCGCCGGGCGGCGCCACCAGGATGTCGTTGCCCGCCCCGCCATTCAGCCGGGTGGCGGGCGCCTGCGCCATGACGATGTCGTGCCCCGCGCCGCCGCTCAGGGTCGTTGTGCTGTCGAGCGCCCCCATCACCAGGCTGCCAAGCTGGCCGACCGGCAGGGTGAAGCTGGTGATCCCGGCATCGACCTGCGCACCCGCCATCACGACCAGCGTGCTGCCGACCACATGCGCGGCAAGCGCCGTGACCGTGTGCAACCCGGTGGTCGGACCGTCGGCGATGGTCTGCAGCCAGACCAACCGCCCGTCCGGGATCAGCGCAAAAAGCGTGATCCCGTGATCGCCGCCACCCGCGACCACGAAGGCATGATCGCCCGCCACGGCATGCGCGACCGCCTGAACGTTGGCGAACCGCGTGGCGCCGGTGTCCATGACATGATCGGCCAGATGCAGCCCGCCACCTGCATCGACCCGCAGCACGCTGAGCGAATGGCTGCCCGCCGCCGCAACCACGGCCCAGGTCTGGCCGTGGGCGGCAATCACTTCGAGCGCGGTGGGCGCGGCGATCCACAGCCCCTCGTCCGCGCCGAGGAACCCATCCAGCCGCAGGGCGCCGTCGGGGCGAGTGCGAAAGCTGTAGACCGTGCCATCCAGCGCACCCAGAGCCAGGAACCCGCCCGGCACTGGCGCGAATCCGACAGTCGCGGACGTCCAGCCGCCCGCAGCAGGTACGCTGGCCACGGGGCCATCGCCGAGCAGGGCGGGCGCGATGTAGCCTTCGGCGGCGCCTGCGCGGGCCTGGGTCGCGGTCGCGTCCAGCGTGACCCATCGCCGCCCGCCGATGATCCCGTCATCGCGCAGCCGGTAGCCGCCTATCTGATCGTCGATTGCGAGCACCCCGGCCTGCAGGAAGCCGTCCAGCGCGTGGATTACCGCGTGCGGGGCCGCGTTGCGGTCGATGCCGGGGTGGAAATGGACGCTGTCCACATGCGTGAGCCCGCCCTCCCCGATGCGATAGCTGGCCAGCCCGCCCGACGTGCCCGTATGGGTCAGCGCATAGGCCGCATCGATGCCCTGCCATACCTGTATGTCCCGGATACCAATATCCAGCGCCGCATCGCCTGCAGCGACACGGCCTTGCAGTTGCAACCACATGGCGCACCCACACCCACAATTTCACCCGCAGGCAGGATGGCGCGATGATGGTGGCGGCGAATCGTTCGCAATCCGGGCAAGGATGCGGCGAATGTCTGCAATTGTTCCTGAAACAGTTACGATTCAGGAAGGGATCGCGCAGCGCAGGGTCTGCAAGGGGCTATTGCAGATCGGCAAACGCGCGCTGCAGGCGCTCCACCGCTTCAGCCACATTGGCGCGCGGTGTAGCCAGGTTGAAGCGCAGCCAGCTTTCGCCGCCGGTGCCGAAGGTGGGGCCGTGGTTGGCGGCGATTTGCGCATCGGCTTCGACCCGGCGCGTGAATTCCGTCCGCGTCATCCCGGTGCCGGAGAAATCGACCCAGGCCAGATAGGTCGACTGCAGGGGCATCGACCGCACGCCGGGGATCGCGGCGATACCGTCATCGAACAGGCGGCGGTTGCCGTCCAGATAGGTGCAAAGCGTATCCACCCAGACCGCGCCACGGGCATCATAAGCGGCGGTAACGCCATGCAGGCCAAGCGCATTGGGCGAAATCCCCAGCGCGGCCATCACCTCGGAGAAGCGGCGGCGGAGATCCGGATCGGGGATGATGACATTGCCCACATGCAGCCCGGCCAGGTTGAAGGTCTTGGACGCTGCCGTAAGCATCACCAGCCGGTCCAAACACGCAGGCGCGGCCAGCGGCATTGGTGTGTGGTGGTGGCCGGGCATGACCAGATCATGATGTATCTCGTCCGAGACGAGCAGCAGGTCATGGCGCTCGGCAAAGGCGGCCAGTGCGCGCAATTCGGCGCCGTCCCAGATCCGGCCGCCGGGGTTGTGCGGCGAGCACAGGATCACCATGCGTTCGGACCCCGTCATGGTGGCGTCGGCGGCGTCCAGGTCCATGACGTAGCGCCCGTCCTGTTCCACAAGCGAGCATTCGACGACGCGGCGCCCTGCGGCTTCGATCACACGGGCGAAAGCGTGATAGACCGGCGTGAACAGCACCACGCCGTCGCCGGGATCGGTAAAGGCCTGCAGGCAAAGTGCTGTGCCGTTGACAAGCCCGTGTGTGGTGAACACGTGGCCCGGGTCCACTGTCCAGCCGTGGCGAGTCTGCATCCACCAGCAGATAGCGTCCAGATACGCGCGATCATCGCCGAAATAGCCGAATACCCCGTGGTCCACTGCGGCGCGCAGGGCCTCGGTCACATGCGCGGGGGCGGCGAAGTCCATGTCGGCCACCCACATGGCCATTCCTTCGGCCGGGTCCACACCGTAGCGCGCGGACATCATGTCCCATTTCATGCAATGGCTGCCGCGGCGGTCGATGATCCGGTCGAAATCCATGAAGGTGCCTCCTGTTGCCGCGCAAGACTTGCCGCGCGGGGCAACGGCTGCAAGCGGAAAATGCGCGTGTCTGATGGCTTGCGGATTGCGCGACCCCATGGCTTGGCCTAAATCACTGGCCATGAGCCTGAGACCGATCCTTCTTCACCCCGACCCGCGCCTCAAGAAGGTCTGCACCGCGATCGAGGCCATAACGCCGGAAATCCGGGCGCTGGCCGACGACATGCTGCACACCATGTACGATGCCCCGGGTGTCGGGTTGGCCGCGCCGCAGGTCGGCGTGCTCAAGCGGCTGTTCGTGATGGATTGCGTCAAGGAAGAAGGCGCTGCGCCGCGCCCTATGGTGCTGATCAATCCCGAAATCACCTGGGTCTCGGACGACACCGCTGCCTATGAGGAAGGGTGCCTGTCGATCCCCGAACAATACGCCGAGGTGACGCGCCCCGAGCGTGTGCGCATGCGCTGGACCGACCTGGACGGGGAAGCGCAGGAAGAAGAATTCACGGGCCTTTGGGCGACCTGTGCACAGCATGAGCTGGACCATCTGAACGGCAAGCTGTTCATTGACCATCTGGGCCCGATCAAGCGTCAATTGATCACGCGGCGGATGGTCAAGCTCAAGCGCGAGCGGGCGCGGGAAGGGTAGGGACCATGGCGCTGCTGCCGATCCTGCGCTACCCCAGCCCCATGCTGCGCCGCGTGGCACTGCCGGTCGATGACTTCGGCCATGCGGTCCGGACCCTGGCCGCCGATATGCTGGACACCATGTACGCGGCGCCGGGGCGCGGGCTGGCGGGACCGCAGGTGGGCACACTGCGGCGGCTGTTTGTGATGGATGTCGGCTGGAAAGAGGGCGCGCGCGCCCCGATGGTGTGTATCAACCCTGAAATACTGGGCGCCTCGGGGCGGACCGATCATGCGATCGAAGGGTGCCTGTCGATCCCCGGAATGCCGCTGGAAATCGAGCGCCCGGTCGAGATCACGCTGCGCTGGCAGGATGCCGAGGGGGCCGAGCACACCCGGACCCTGACCGGTGCGGCGGCGCGGTGCGCGCAGCACGAACTGGACCACCTGAACGGGCGGCTGATCCTTGATCTGCTGGACGAATCCGCGCGCCATGCTGTCGCGCAGCGGATGATCGCGATGGGCTGCGGATAAGGGTGCGCGGATGATCCGGCAGTGCATCCCGTGGCCCGACAAGCGCCTGCGTAGCAGCGCGGCGCCGGTCGATGCGGTCACTGCTGAAATCCGCGCGATCTGGGCCGACATGATCGACACAATGGACGCAATGCCCGGCGTGGGCCTTGCCGCGCCACAAATCGGGGTGGCCCTGCGGCTTGCGGTGGTCGATGGTTCGGACACGCGCGGACAGGCGGTGCGCATGGCCAACCCCGCGATCCTGCATGCCAGCGGGCAGATGCGATCGCATGACGAGGCCAGCCCCAACCTGCCCGGCGTCAGCGCGGTGATCGAACGCCCCCGCGCTGTGACGGTGCGGTTCCTGAACGCCGACGGCGTGACCGAGGAGCGTGATTTCGTTGGCCTGTGGGCGACGAGCGTGCAACACCAGATCGACCATCTGGACGGGCGGATGTATTTTGACCGCCTGAGCCGCCTCAAGCGTGACATGCTGCTGCGCCGCGCGCGTCGGGTAGGTGCCTGAGCCTGCATGGCGCACGGGCTGGTCGGGTAAATGGGCGAGAAAGCCGTGCGCGCGGAATCGACTTTTGCGCTTGGGGCCCCTACCTGTCCGTCGAGTAAACTGTTCAGGGGAGACACCGCCATGCGGGCCAAGCTGACCAGGACCGATCCGAAGATGAAAACCCCCGCGCGGCGGGGTGTCGATGCCGTTCTGGCGCCTGCGGCCGGACTGGCGGCGATGGCGGTTTCGGCCAGTGCCCTGTCCGCGCTTGCCGCGGCCTTTCCCGAAGCCGGGGGCATTGCGGATTTCGCCGGAAGCTGCGATCTGCGCGGTGTCGACCTTGGGTGCGGGCACGGGTTCGGCTGTTTTTGTCATACGCTGCCTTCGGACGGCCCGAAGTTTGACTGAAGCAAAGTCCGGTTCGTGAACGCATCAGGAGGCGCCTGCGCATGCGATTGATCTTCATGGGAACGCCCGCGTTTTCGGTGCCCGCGCTGGAAGCCCTTGCCGCCGCGCATGAGGTCGTTGCCGTCTACACCCAGCCGCCACGCCCGGCGGGGCGCGGCAAGGCGCCGCGCCCGTCGCCCGTACATATCCGGGCCGGGGAACTGGGGCTGACGGTGCGCCACCCGGCTTCGATGCG
>SKKS01000378.1 GCA_007123625.1 Paracoccaceae bacterium | reverse complement strand
GGGCAGAAGATGCTGCGCGCCGCCGAGGAGATCCTGCCGCGCGTCAATGCGCTGGAAGAGGAATTCGCCGGGCTGCGGCTTGGCAACGCCGGGCGGCTGCACATCGCCATCGAGTGTCACGCCTGTTTCGACTGGCTGTTCCCGGTGCTGGAACAGTTCCGCCGCGCCTGGCCCGAGGTTGATGTGGACATCCGCCCCGGCCTGGCCTTCGATGCGCTTCCCGCCCTGCGCCGCGAGGAGGTGGACCTTGTTGTCTCGTCCGACCCCGAGGACCTGCCTGGCGTCGATTTCCTGCCGTTGTTCGACTACGAGCCCGTGTTCGTGGCCGCCCGCCAGCACCCGCTGGCGGACAAACCGTTCGTCGAAGCCGCGGATTTCCGCGATCAGACACTCATCACCTATCCGGTGGAACGCACGCGGCTGGATGTGTTCACCCAGCTTCTGACGCCTGCCAAGGTCGAACCGCGCGCCATCCGGCAGGTGGAACTGACCGCGGTGATCCTGCTTCTGGTGGCCTCGAACCGCGGTGTGGCGGTGCTTCCCGACTGGGTGTTGCGCGAGGTGCGATATCACGCCGACTATGTGACCAAGCCGCTGACCGAAACCGGGCTGACACGGCGGCTCTTTGCCGCTGTCCGCACTGAGGACGCAGCGCGCCCCTTCATGGCGCATGTGCTGCGGCTTGCCCGCACCGAGCCGCTGAAGCTGCAACGTGCGGCTTCTACTGTTTCCGCCTCTTGAGTTTTCCCTTGAAGTCTTGCACTGGCCGGGCAGATAACGTGTGATTGTTTGCGCTAACGAAGCTCTGGCGTACAACCACGCCCGACAGGTGAAGGAGCCAAAAGAATGGACACTTGGCAACAGCTGGAAGCCCTGCACACACGCACGCAGGCGCGGCGGATCCTCGACCTGTTCGATCAGCCTGACCGGGCGGGCGCGTTTTCGTTGCGTGTGGACGGGTTGCTGTTCGACTATTCCAAGACCGGCATCGACGCGGAGATCCGTGCGGCACTGATCGCACTTGCCGAAGGCGCCGGGGTTGCGGAGCGTCGCGCGGCCATGTTCGCGGGCGCACGAATCAATGAAACCGAAGATCGCGCCGTGCTGCATGTGGCCCTGCGCGCGGGCGATGAGGCACGCATTCCGGTCGACGGCGCCGATGTCCTGCCCGAGGTGCGCGCCACCCGCGCCCGCGCCAAGGTGTTTGCCGAAGACGTGCGCGCGGGCCGATTCACGGGGCAGGGGGGGCACATCACCGATGTGGTCAACATCGGCATCGGCGGGTCCGACCTTGGCCCGGCCATGGCCACCCTGGCCCTGGCGCCATATCATGACGGCCCGCGTGTGCATTATGTGTCGAACGTGGACGGCGCGCATGTGCATGACGTTCTGGCCGGGCTGGACCCGGAAACCACGCTTGTCATCGTGGCCTCCAAGACCTTCACAACGATCGAGACCATGACCAACGCCAGAGCCGCGCGCAACTGGATGGCGGCGAAGGTGGCGGACCCGGGCGCACAGTTCGCCGCGGTGTCGACCGCGCAGGACCGCACGGCAGCGTTCGGGATTGCGCCGGATCGGGTGTTCGGGTTCGCGGACTGGGTTGGCGGGCGCTACAGCATGTGGGGGCCGATCGGGCTGGCGTTGATGATCGCGGTGGGGGCAGAAGACTTCGACGCCTTCCTGTCTGGCGGTCGTGCGATGGACGCGCATTTCCTGGCTGCTCCGATGGCGCAGAACTTGCCCGTCATGCTGGCGCTGGTCGGCGTCTGGCACAACCAGATCTGCGGCCACGCCACGCGTGCGGTGCTCCCCTATGACCAGCGCCTGGCGCGGCTGCCGGCGTATCTTCAGCAGCTTGAAATGGAATCGAACGGCAAGGGCGTGGCCCTTGATGGCAGCGATCTGCCGCGTCACAGCGGCCCCGTGGTCTGGGGTGAGCCCGGCACCAACGGCCAGCACGCGTTTTTCCAGTTGATCCATCAGGGCACGCGCGTTGTGCCGTGTGAATTCCTGCTGGCCGCGCAGGGGCATGAGCCGGAGCTTGCGCACCAGCACCGGCTGCTTGCCGCCAATTGCCTGGCACAGTCCGAGGCTTTGATGCGCGGTCGATCCCTTGAGGAAGCGCGCGCCCTCATGGCCGCCAGGGGGCTCAAAGGTTCCGAATTGGAGCGTCAGGCGCGCCACAGGGTGTTTCCGGGTAATCGGCCCTCGACCACATTGATGTATCCCCGGATGACGCCCTTCGTGCTGGGCCAGATCATCGCGCTGTACGAGCATCGGGTCTTCGTCGAAGGGGTGATCCTGGGGCTGAACTCCTTCGATCAGTGGGGGGTGGAGCTTGGCAAGGAACTGGCGCAGTCCCTAGGCCCGATCATGGAGGGTCGCGAAACGGCCGAAGGCAAGGACGGGTCGACCCGGCAATTGCTTGATTTCGTGCGTGCGCCACGCTGAGATCGCGTCAGATCCGGTAGCGCAGGTTGGGGGTGACGATGGCGGCGAACACCACGCCGGTGATGAAGCCGCCCAAGTGCGCCTCCCACGCCAGCAGGCCGGACAGCAGCAGCCACAGCAACACGTTCAGCGCCGCCAGCCCGGCGACCGATCGCCACACCGGCGCAAGGCTGGCGCCCAGGTGACGGCGCACCTGCCATTCCCAGAACTTCCACGCCCCGATCAGCCCGAAGACCGCCCCCGACGCGCCGATCATCGGCGTGGTGCCGGACGACAGGAGCGCAAAACCTGCGGCGCCGCCGATGGCAGTAAGCGCATAGAGCAGCAAGAACCCCTTCGCCCCGATGCGCGCCACTACGATGCCGCCCAGCGCCAGCACGGCGATCATGTTGCCGACCAGATGCAGCAGACCCCCGTGAAGAAACGCATAGGTCAGAAACATCGCTTCGCGCTGAAGTGGATACAGGGGCTCCCACCCGGCGTGCAACAACCCGTTCCAGAACGCGCCATAGGCATAAGCAATGTTGCGCAGGTTTCCCTGGCCGATCAGATCGGCCGACAACAAGGTAAACAGCGCCTCTGGCAAGCAGGTCAGTCCCACAAGCCACAGCACGGCGGGGGTGTTGGGACGTGTACCAAGGCGAACATTGTCATGCATGATCCGGGCTCTTAACCCGGCGGTGCCCTCGTGAAAATGGGTGTCTTGCGCCATGCGATCACTTTCCCGCAGATTGGCGCTCAATACCCGGTTCCACGCAGAACCACCCGAAAGGTTGCCAGCAGCAACACCACGTCATGCCCGAAGGTCAGGTTGCGCTCATATTGCGCATCCAGTTCGGCGCGCCGGATGAAATGGGCGTCATTGCGCTCGGACACCTGCCACAGGCCGGTCAGCCCGGGGCGCAGGGCAAAATAGGACGGTGCATAGGGCCCATAAAGGTCCAGCTGGTCGGGCATCATCGGACGCGGGCCGACAAGGCTCATGTCGCCGCGCAGCACGTTGAACAGCTGTGGAAGCTCATCGAGCGAGCTGCGCCGCAGGAAGGCGCCCACCCGGGTGATGCGCGGATCGCGCTTGAGTTTCTGGGTCTCATCCCACTCGCGCCGCGCGGCGGGGTCGTTTTCGAGGATTTCGCTGAGTTTCGCGTCGGCATCGCGCACCATGGTGCGGAATTTCCACACTCGGAACACCCGGCCCGATTTGCCGAGCCGTGCCTGCATGTAGAACGGATCGCCTCCCTCCAGCCAGAGCGCAACGGTCACAAACAGCATGATTGGCAGGACCAGCGGAAGGGCAAGCACCACGAACAGGATATCAAGTACACGCTTCAAAACGTTTCGGTAAGGCCCCCAATTCTGGCGAAGACGGTTTTGGGAGCCGATGCCTTCGATTTCCGTCGTCAGAGACCTGTAATGAATCGTCATGACACCACCCAAAAGAAGCATGTTCGCAAAGCGCGACATGCGCTTTGCAGATTACAGTTGCCTGCCCAAAGATCGTAATGGACGGAGCCCCGTAGGCTTCGCTTGTGCAGCTATTTGCTCAAATTTTCAAGAAATCGGAGCGGTGCGGTGGTCAATGTGAACGGAACAAATAGTTTCACTGCGGGAAACGGCGTAAATCATTGGAAAAATACAAAAATTAATCAGAAATTAACAACACTCCTTATGGTTGAGTGAAATGGTGCGCGGTGCGCCTTGCTGATATGCAATCAGAAGATGTATTTAATTTAATTAAACAACTAATAATGGAAAACGATTAACACTTGGCTTAGAGGAAACCGAATCAGCGACAACCCTGAGTTCCCGCAAAGAGAGAATACTATTCAAATAATACAAGCTATAGTTGTATTTCGTGATTCACTTCGTGATGAAAATCGAAATCGACCTGTCGCAAAATGCGCAACGGGCGGTGCAGCAGGAACGTTAGGCGCAACGAACTTGGTCTTTCGTTGCTGACGGGGTTCATCTTTCTAGCCGTCGGGTGTGGTCATGAAATCGCCCGGATTGGATTCAAATTCTGCCATTCTTCCGATATACCCACCAAAGTCGAAGCTGGGCGCGCGGGACCCGGCGTGGGGGCAAATGGCAGGCAGATTCGCATCCTATCTTGAACACTTCGGCCTTGCGCAGCGCCCTTTCGCGCTGACACCGGATCCGGAGTTCCTGTTCTGGACCGAGGCGCACAGAGGTGCCTATGCCATGCTGCAGTACGGGCTGAGCACCGCTGCGCCCATCACCCTGATGACCGGTGAGATCGGGTCAGGCAAAACTCTTCTCCTGCAGTACTTCGTCGAGGATCTGGACGAGGACATCACGCTGTCCATGGTCACGAACACCCGCCCCGGCACGCGTGACATCCTGCAGTGGCTGCTTCCCGAGCTTGCGAACCAGAGCACCGGGGACGAGCGCACGTTTCGTCGTGTGCGCGAATTCTTTATCAATGAATACAACGAAGGACGCCGCGTGGTCCTGATCATCGACGAGGCCCAGAACCTGAGCATGGAAGCGCTCGAGGAGCTTCGGATGCTGACCAACATCAACATCGGCAAGGAAGATGTACTGCAGTTGTTTCTTGTCGGCCAACCCGAGTTGCGCGACATGGTGCGTCGCCCGCAACTGACCCAGTTCGCGCAGCGCGTGGCGGCGAACTATCATATTCCCGCGATGGACCCCGAAACGGTTGCCCGTTATATCGCCCATCGCATCAAGGTCGCGGGCGGACGCCCTGCGATCTTCAGCCGACAGGCCGCCGAGTTGGTGGCCGACGCGGCAACCGGTATCCCGCGCCTGATCAACCAGTTGTGCGACCTGTCGCTGACCTATGCCTTCGCCGAAACAGACACTATGGTACGGCGCAAGACCGTTCAGGCGGTGCTCGATGACGGGTTGTTCTTTGGCCCAGGTGTCTACGCGCGCTGAACGGGTGCGCGCGCCTTACCAGTGTCCGGTGTTGCCCATGCTTGCCCAAGGTTCCGCCGGTGGCAGAGGGTCGCCTTGTTGCAGCAACTCGATCGAGATGTTGTCGGGCGAGCGCACGAACGCCATCCGCCCGTCGCGCGGAGGGCGGTTGATGCTCACGCCGTTGTCCATCAGCTCCTGGCATTTTGCATAGATGTCGCTGACCCCATAGGCAAGGTGGCCGAAGTGGCGGCTGTCCGAAGGCAGACCGTCATCACCGTCCCAGTTGTACGTCAGCTCCAAAGGACATTCGGGTTGCCCCGGCGGTGCCATGAACACCAGCGTGAAGCGCCCCGCGTCGCTGTCGTAGCGGCGCGTTTCCTCAAGCCCCAGCAGGCGGTAGAAGGCGATCGAGTCGTCAAGGTCCTTCACCCGGACCATTGTGTGCAGGTATTTCATCGGTTCCCTCCGTTGCTGAGGCTGAACCTAGTGGCTTGGGCACGCGGCGCAAGACCGCAAGCGGTTGCGCCCCGGCCGGTTCTGGCGCAAAACATGGCGCATGCCTGTTCTGCTGCGCTGTCGGAGATACCATGCAGACCTATCTGGATGCCCTGAAACACGTGTTTGATACTGGCGAGCCGTCCGACGACCGCACCGGCACCGGGACGCTTTCGTGCTTCGGGCTGCAGATGCGGTTTCCGCTGGCCAAGGGTTTTCCACTGGTCACCACCAAACGGGTGCACCTGAAATCCGTGATCCACGAGTTGCTATGGTTCCTGTCCGGCGACACGAACATCGCTTATCTGCGCAAGAACGGCGTGTCGATATGGAACGAGTGGGCCGACGCGGCGGGCGATCTTGGCCCTGTGTATGGGAAGCAGTGGCGCGATTTCGGCGGCGTGGACCAGATCGCGGGGCTGGTGGCGCAAATCCGCGCGCAACCGCACAGTCGTCGGCTGTTGGTGTCGGCCTGGAACCCTGTGGATGTACCGCACATGGCGTTGCCTCCATGCCATACGCTCTGGCAGGTGCGGGTGCTGGGAGGACGGCTGCATCTGCAGCTTTACCAGCGCTCTGCCGACATGTTCCTGGGCGTGCCGTTCAACATCGCCTCGTACGCGCTGCTGCAGCACATGCTGGCGCATGTGACCGGTCACGCGCCCGGCGATTTCATCCTGTCGATCGGCGATGCGCATATCTATTCGAACCACATGGACCAGGTGCGCGAACAGCTTGCGCGCGCCCCGCGCCCCCTGCCGCAACTGACGTTCCGGCGGACGGTGACGGACCTGTCCGATTTCGGATATGACGATATCGAGATCACCGGCTACGACCCCCACCCCGCCATCCGCGCGCCGGTGGCGGTATGAAAGAGTTACGGCAGGGCCCGGCCCCACACCCGCCAGAGCGGTCGCCCCACCCACCCACCCTTGCGCCCGCCCCGACGTGTGCGGGGCCGGGCGCAGTCCGGAGCGGCGCATGCTGACCCTGATCGTGGCGCGCGCGCGCCGTGGCGCGATCGGCCTTGGCGGGACGATCCCCTGGGAAGCGCCCGAGGACCTGGCGTTCTTTCAGCGCGAGACCCTGGGAGGGGCCGTGATCATGGGGCGGCGCACTTGGGAGAGCCTGCCGCGAAGGCCGCTTCCGCGGCGGCTGAACCTTGTTGTGAGCGCGCGCGATCTGGAGGGCCCCAACGCCTGCGTCCGTTCGGTCGATGACGCGCTGGCAATGGCGCGCAAGGCCGGGCACGCGCGAGTCTATGGTATCGGCGGCGCCGGGGTATATGCCGCGCTCATGCCGCGCGCCGACCGGATGCTGGTGACCGAGGTCGACCTGGATGTTCCCGAGGCGGACACATTTTTTCCCGCGTTCAACGCTGCAAGCTGGCGCGCGGCGCAGGTTCTGGAACTGCGCGCCGCAGCACCGCGTTGTGCGGTGACGGAGTATCTGCGCGGTGCCGTTGACGGCTGAACTTGTACGCCCTGCGGACGACCCACGGCGCAGCGGCCCATCACTGGAAGGACATGGGACAATGAAGATTCAGGTAAACACCGACAACGTGATTCAAGGGCGCAGCGATGTGGTTGCCCATGTGGAATCGGTCGTGAAATCGAAGCTTGGCGCCATCTCCGAAGGGATTACCCGGATCGAGGTGCATATCCAGGACCAGAACGCCCACAAGTCCGGGCCGGATGACAAGCGCTGCCAGGTCGAGGCGCGACTTGAAGGGCGTGCGCCGGTGTCGGCGACTCATGCGGCCGACAGCATCCAGTCGGCGGTCAGTGGCGCGGTGGACAAGCTGCGCAATGTTCTGGACACGGAACTGGGCAAGATGCGCCAGCGGCGCTGAAACCGCGCGCGGCTGTTGCTGCATGGCAACAGCCGTGCCGTGCTCCTGACTTGCCTGCGTTTTCATCCGTGCGCCGCGGTTGGAAGACACATCATGTTCCCGGTCACGGAAACCCTGCAATATATCGGGTTTGTGCAAAGATGTGTAAAACGGGCACTTGCAAGCATAGGTTGATGTCCGCGCTTGAGTATGCGTGCAGCCTTCCATACCATTAAGATCAAACTTTAAATCTTTCGCGCAAACCGATGCGAGAGTTGCGAATTTTTGCCTTTGGCGATAATCTTTGAAAAAAAGAGACGACCGAGGCACAGGCAAGAACATCTGTTCAGGCAAAGACGCGTAAGCTGTGTGGCTGCATGGGTCCGATTCCCGTGTGGCGCAGGCTGGACGCTGTTTGCTCTGGACAAGTCAGGGCAGGGTTCATGTTAAGGGATGCAATGGGTGGCGCCAGCAAGGTGCCGCAGCGCCGAACACGGTGGCGCGGAGCCAGAGGCAGGCAGATCGGGGCCTCCGCTGCGGTGGGCATGCTGTTGTTCATGAGTGCCTGCGATACGTCAGGCATTCAGCGAAACTTCGGGCTGCCTGCGGGTGAGCGGATCGAAAGCGCCGAGGCCACTGCGCAATACCAGATCGTGCAGCCGTCGCGGGCGTTTGTGAACGCGCCGCATGCGCTTCTGGTGCTGCAGCGCGACCTTCACAGCGCCATCGAACAGCAGGTCGCCTTGCCGAATCCCACATCGCTGGCGGGCGAGAACAAACTGATGCTGCGTGCGCAGACGTCGGGCAGCGCCAGCGCGAACCGCCTGACGCTATCGGAAGTCCTGCAACGCTTTGGCGGTGTGCCGACGCCCTTTGGCAACGTTTCCGAAGGCGACCTGATGGTGACACAGGACCGCTACGGCAGCTTCGTTTATACAAGCCGCCGTGTTTCCGACGGGTTGGTGTGCGTGCTGGCCTTCCGGCGCGTGGACACCGGCGCCCGGCCTTTGCCGCGCGGCAGCACCGCGCTTGACATGATGCTGCGCAATTGCGTGCACGGCAGTGTCGAGCAGGCACTCGCACCGATAAGTGAGGCGGCGTTCGGGCTGGGTACCGCGCATACCCCTTCATACAGATGAAATACATTTCCAGATACCCGAAAGGATTATTGCCTTGAGCCTGCTTATCGCCACACGCAAGCTTAAGCCCTCGGAAATTCTCATGTTTCTTCTTTGGGGCTTGTTGCTTGCCAAGATCATGTTCCTGGTTAGCATTCCGACCTCGACCGCCGTTCAAGGCTTGATGGGTCTGAGCGCGGTGCTTCTGGTGGCGGCGCTCAAGCCATTCACCTTGCGCAACATCGTCGCGCGGTTCGTGTTGCTGGCGATCGCAAGCGTCGTGGTCATGCGCTACTGGGCGTGGCGGCTGACCGAAACCCTGCCCCCCATTGACGAGCCGGTTTCCTTTGTCGCCGCAATCTTGTTGTTTGCGGTCGAAACCTATGCGATCATGGTTTTCTTCATCAGTTCCTTTATCACTGCAGACCCGGTGACGCGCAGCCTGCCGCCCAAGGTGGCGGTGGATGAACTGCCGACCGTGGACATCCTTGTTCCCAGCTACAACGAACCGGTCGAGATGCTCAGCATCACCCTCTCGGCGGCGAAGAACATGCACTATCCGTCGTCCAAGCGGACGGTGGTGCTGTGCGACGATGGCGGTACCGACCAGCGTTGCAATCACGAGGACCCGCAAATCGCCGACGGCGCCCGCAAGCGGCGCCGCGAACTGATGGCGCTGTGCGAGGAACTGGGGGTCATGTACTCGACCCGGGCGCTGAATGAACACGCCAAGGCCGGGAACATGTCCGCCGCGCTTGAGCGGCTGAACGGCGACCTGGTGGTGGTGTTCGATGCCGACCATGTGCCGTCGCGCGATTTCCTGGCGCGGACCGTGGGATACTTTGTCGAGGACCCGAAGCTGTTTCTGGTTCAGACACCGCACTTCTTTCTCAACCCCGATCCTATCGATCGCAACCTTGGCTTGCGCAAGGAGTGCCCCCCCGAGAACGAGATGTTCTATCACCAGGGCCACCGGGGGCTGGACCGCTGGGGCGGTGCATTCTTTTGCGGCTCGGCCGCGGTGCTGCGGCGGGCGGCGCTGGACGAGGTCGGTGGCTTCGCAGGCGAAACCATCACCGAGGATGCAGAAACTGCGCTGGAGATCCACAGTCGCGGCTGGAAAAGCCTTTATGTCGATCATGCGATGATCGCCGGGCTACAGCCCGAGACCTTCATTACCTTCATCCAGCAGCGCGGGCGCTGGGCAGCGGGGATGATGCAGCTTCTGATGTTGAAAAATCCTTTGCGTCGCAAGGGAATGAGCCTGACGCAACGGCTATGCTACATCAATTCGATGACCTTCTGGTTGTTTCCACTGGTGCGGATGACCTTTATCCTGGCGCCTCTGGCGTATCTGTTCTTCGGCCTGCAGATCTTCGTGGCGACGATCCAGGAGGTTCTGGTCTACATGTCCAGCTACATGCTGGTCAGCTTCATGGTCCAGAATGCGCTTTATGCGCGCGTGCGCTGGCCCTTGATCTCGGAGATCTATGAAACCGCGCAGGCGCCGTATCTGTCGGGCGTCGTTCTGCGCACCCTTGTCAAACCGCGCGGCGCCAAGTTCAACGTCACCGCCAAGGATGAAATCCTGAACGAGGATTTCGTGACCCCGATCTTCCAGCCCTTGCTGTTCGTCTGGGTTCTGGCGGGACTGGGGGTGATCGCCGCAGGCATCCGCTGGGCTCTTTTCCCGGGGGATCACAACATCCTCATGATCGTTGGGGGCTGGGCGATCTTCAACTTCCTTATCTTGTCAGCGGCACTGCGCAGCATCGCAGAGCGGCAGCAGCGGCGGGCTGCACCCCGGGTCAGCATGGAGGTGCCCGCCGTCGCCGCTGTCGGGCGCGAGGATTTCACCTTTGTCGCTGCCACCGTGCTCGATGCCTCGACCAATGGGGCGCGGTTGAGGCTGCGTCCCGGTCCGGACACGGACCCGCGCGAGATCGCCGGACTGGGCGAAGGGCATGTGTTCTATTTCACGCCCGAGTTTCCGAAATCGCCGCATCTGGAAAATGCAGTCCGGGTTCAGGTGAAAAGCATCCAGCGCGACAACAAGGGCATTGTCGTGGGCGTGCGCTATGATCCCGACCAGCCGATGGCCGTGCGCGAAACGGTCGCGCATCTGATCTTCGGTGACAGTGCCGCTTGGGAATCTGTGCGCGCCAGCCGCAACAACCCCAAGCCGATGACTGTGGGCATGGCCTATGTCGTGGGGCTGGCGTTTACCGGGGTCTGGTTCACCATGCGCGCCTTGATCGCCGAGCCTGCGCGCCTGCGCAAGGCACGCCTGGCCGAACGCGAAGCGGCCCGCGAAAGGTCTATCCCCGCGCATCTGCTGGCTTTTGGCGAAACCTTCGATCCGGCACCGGAAGAAGTCGCTGTCCCGATTCCGATCTCCCCTGCCGCCCGGAGCCAGCACGCCGAGCCCACGGGCCCGGCGCGCGGACTGAGCACCCTCGGCGGTACCGAACCCGCACCGATGGGGCGCCACATCGCGCCGGGCGCGCCGGACTGGAGGCCTGCGACATGAACGCCCTTCACCTCACTCCCCCAGTTGCCGTCATGGCCGCCGCGCTGGTGCTGGGTCTGTCACTTGTATCGCCAGCGTTGGCGCAATCCGGCACGGGCGTGATCGCAATCCCGTTTGATGATTCCGGTGTTGAGGATCTGCTCGACGCCCCTCCGATCTTCGAGGAGCGTTTTTCCGACACCCGCCGCCGCGCCGAGGACCCCACCCGCAGCGCACCCGACCTGTGGGTTGCGCCGTTGCGTCCGGTGCACGTCAGTCAACAGCAACAAGGAAACCTCTGGCGCTTCACCGGCGAGCACCACCGCGAGGTGTTTTCCTTGCATGTGGCCGATCCGACCCTGTCCGACACGCTGCGCGTTGCCAGCATTTCGACCGTGAACGTGCTGCCGGAACGCTCAGCCGCGAGTGTTTCCGTCAATGGCACGCATATCGGGTCCTTTGAGCTGGATCGGTTCGAGCAGGTCGCCGCGACCGAGTTGCCGATCCCTCCGGGCGTGCTGGTGAAAGGTCGCAACGAGGTGACGATCGAGATCCTGCAGCATCACCGCATCTTTTGCGGGCCGGATGCTTCGTGGGCGCTCTGGACTGAAATCGACCTGTCGCAAAGTGGTATTGTCGTCGACCCCGCTGCTGTCGATCCTGGCCCCGAAGGTTTCATGATGGGGCTGGCGGCACAGGCGGGGCTTGATTCCGGGCTCGAGATCCGTGGCACCGAACTTCTGGATGCGCAGCGCTCGGCGTGGATCGGTCTGCTGACCCAGCGGCTGAGCAGTGCCATCGGCGGGCAGCCGCTGGGGTATCGCTTTACTGGCTACTGGAGCGTGGCGTCGGACACGCCTTCCCGCGCACGGGTCACGTTCATTCCCGGCCCTGCGAACCGCGTCAGTTTTCGGCGCGGTGCTGACGGCGCGCACGTCATGGTCATCGAATTCGCCGAAGGCGCTGCACCCGACGAACTGCCGGGGCTGACCGAACACATGGCGGCCTTGCCGCAAAGCAAACGTCCGCAACTGATCGATGTCGCGCGCGAAGTGCGCCTGTCGGAATTCGGGTTCCGTACGGAACGCTACGCCCAGCGCTATGCGCATCGCGAAATCGCCTTCCGCCTGCCCGATGACTGGCTGGTGCTGACAGCGGCAAAGGCGCGGCTGCGGCTTGACTACATCTATGCCGAAGGGTTGCCGCCAGGGTCGGTGCTGATCCTGTCCATCAACGGCACGCCGATCCGTATGTTACCGCTTCTGGACGAGGCGAACAGCTACATCACGCGCTTCCCCATCGATTTCGAAGCACGGTTGCTGACCGCCGGGGCAAATGTGTTGTCCTACGAAATGCTTATTCCGGGCGATCCGCCGGACATGCCGTGCTCGTCGTCGCGCGGTGCGGTTCTGGAAATCAACCAGAACTCGACCCTCAACGTGCCCTACAGCCCCAGCATGTACCTTGCGGACATGGGGCTGGCGTTCACCGCGCTGGGCCCCGACAGCCTTCGCCTGAATGACCTGAGCCATCGAGCGTTCGGCGAATTGGACCAGATCACGCTGGCGACTGCATTGTCGCGGGCGACCGCCGGGTACCGACCAGGGGCGTTGCACCTGATCGCGCTGGATGACATGGGGTCGATCCCGCAGGGGAGGTATTCGGTGGAACGGCGTCTGCTGGAAGAGGTCCTTCTGATGCGCCCGACCCAGCCAGCTTCGGGGCAGGGCACACCGGCAAGGGCCGCGCCCGATCCGTTCCGGCTCGTCGGCGACGCACGCGGGACACGCGCGGCACTGTCCGGGTGGTGGGACTGGTTTGCCGGACATGCGGGCGATTTCCTGCAATGGGTCAGCCCGCGCGTCGAAAACCGCCTGAACACCTGGCTGACCAAGCAGAGCGGTCAGGCGATCTTCATGCAGCTTGATGACAGCCGCCCGGACCACATCTGGATGATGCGCAGCCCCGACGCCGACGTCAGCACGATCGCGGCGGCCATCATTTCTGCGCGAACCTTTGGCGAGGGGCCGCGCGGGCAGGTGTCGGTGCTTGGGCATGACGGCCAGTGGCACAACTGGATGGCGCCGGATCGCCGTCCGGTCATGCTGGATCGCTGGACGTTCTCGAACTTCCGCCCGGCGATGGGCAATGTCGTATCGGCCCGTCCGATCACCTACGTGGTGACCTTGTTTTTCCTGGCGCTGATCTCGGCGGCGCTTGCACTCCGGCTGGTCATCAAGACACGGGAACATGATATATGAACAGGCGCAGATTTCTGAGCACCCTTGCGGTGCTGCCGATGGCTGGTTCTGCCGGGGGTGCCCTTGCAAGCCGCATGGACAGCGTTGACCTCAGCCATGCAGCCGACGCGGTCTGGCGCGCCTGGAAAGAGGTGCATCTTGCCCCGGACGGGCGCGTTGTCGACGTGTTCCAGCAAGACGCCAGCCACTCCGAAGGGCAGGGCTATGGCATGCTTCTGGCGACCGAGTTCGACGACGCGGCTGCCTTCGAGCGGATGTACGAATGGACCGAGCTTCATCTGGCACAACGGTCGGACGGCTTGCTGTCGTGGCGCTGGCTACCCGCTTCGCCGAACCCCGTGCCGGACCCGAACAACGCCAGCGATGGTGACCTGTTCTATGCCTGGGCCCTGGTGCGCGCCGCGCATCGCTGGACCGAGGCGCGCTACATGACCCGTGCGATCTCGCTTGCGCAGGCGCTCACGCAGACCTGTGTGATCCGCAATCCGGCGCGGCCGAACAGCACGCTGTTCCTTCCCGCGGCGCATGGTTTCGTCCACGACAACGCCGTCAGCATCAATCCGTCGTATTACATGCCGTTGGCCATGCGCGAGCTGGCTGCCGCAACCGGCCAGACCGCGCTGGACGTCTGCGCGGCGGATGGCGAGCGGCTGCTCGAGGAAATCGCGGCGGCCGGGCTGGTTCCCGACTGGATCGATGTGTCCGCGGACGGCTGGATGCCATCGCAGCGCTTGCCGTCGAACACCGGCTACGAGGCGCTGCGCGTTCCGCTGTTCCTGATCTGGTCGGGGCAACAAACGCATACGGCAGTGCGCAATATCGCCAGCGTGTACGAACGCGTGGTTCACGTCGGCGAAGCAGTGCCAACGGTGCTGGAACCCGGTTCGGGAGTGGTGCTCGATACCAGCCCTGATCCCGGCTATCGCGCGCTTGCGGGCCTTGTGCGTTGTGCGGTCACCAGCGGCATCGGCGCCGATATCCCGCCCTTCGACGCGAAACAGCCGTACTATCCCGCGACATTGCAGCTTTTCGCCATGATTGCCGCCAACAAGGTGCTTCCTGAATGCGTTCCCGTCTAAGTTCCGCCCGCTTTCGCCTCGTTGTGCTGGCCTCGGCGTTTGCCGTGCTGTCAGGTCTTGCGCCCCTTGCAGGGCCGGGGGCCTGGGCGCAGACCGCAACGCAGGCGGACTTGCGGGCGCTGGTGTTTTATCTGCAACAGAACGACCAGGCGGCGGTTCAGGCCGAAATGCGCAGGTTGCGCCGGGCGTTTCCCGACTGGCGTCCGCCTGCGGACCTGTCCGAACTGCTGGCGCCGGCGCAGGGTACTGGCAACGCCGGGCCCGATGTCGCCGGGGTCTGGCAGCGGATCGAACGCCAGGATTTCGCCGGTGCGCGCCAGCTGATCGACCAGAACCGCCGCACGCACCCCGACTGGTCGCCGGATGCCGAGATGTTGCGCGTGCTGGAGTTGAACGAGGCACAGGCCGGGTTCGATCGTGCAACAGCCGCCCGGAACGCGCCTGAAGCGATCGCCATTGCCCGACGGACGCCGCAACTGATGCGCTGTGACCGGATCAACAACGCCTGGCGGCTGGCCGAGATGTACAAACTAGCCGGGCAACGGGCGAATGCGGTGGCGACCTTTCGGTCCACGGTGACCTCGTGCCCGCGGCAGGCCGATATGGAGCCAACGCTGGAAAAGGCCAACGAGGTCGCGACACCTGCCGAAATGGCCGAGCTGTTCGCCGCCGCACGCGCCGCGTCACCCGCACAGCCTGAGCGGCTGAACGCGCTTGAGGCGCGATTGCGCGCCGGGCGGGGCGGGAGCAGCGCGCCCGTGACAACAACGCAGGCGCCAGGGACCGCCGCGCCTGCACGGCAAGCCGCACCGACGCCCGCTGCGGCCCCTGTTGCCGTGGCCGCAAGTCCGGTCACCGCCACGCATTCCCCGATGCGCAGCCTGCCGCTTCGCGGTGACAACCGGGTCGCGGCGACCCGATCAGCCAAGGAGGCCGAAGCCTGGGGCCGCTGTCTTGCGAATTCCTCCAGTCCACGGTCGCTGGAACTGCTTTATGAACGCTCATGGTGTGCACTGGCCCATGATCGACCGGCCGAAGCGCTGGCAGGCTTCGCCGCTGTGGCCGAACGCGGCAACGCGCTGGGCGGCAACGTGCCCCGCGATGCGCGTTTCGGGTTGGCGCTGGCGCATCTGTCGCTGCAGATGACCGAAGAAGGCGCGCGGATCGCATCGGGCGCACCGCTCAGCGAGTCCCAGCGCCGCGAGATCGAGATCCTTGTGCTCGACCAGCGCGCTGTGCGCGCCTACAGGCTGGGTGAGCATCGGCAGGCCATTGCCATGTTCAATGCGCTTGAGCAGACGCAGGGGTCGCTCCGGCGCGATCTGGCGATCCTGCGAGCCTATGCGTATCTGAATTCGGGGCAGCGCGGACTGGCGCATGAACAATTCGAGCTTCTGCATTCCCAGCTTGCCACACCCGAGACGCGCGCAGGGTTGAACGCATCGCGTGGGGGGCCGTAACCGGGGCGATCCATCGTCGGCAAACGTAAGCAGCGCCCGGCGTGGGGCACTGCTCAGTCATGCATATGTGTGATCGGCGCGCACCGGCGCCTTCATCCCGTGGGGCTGCGTGCCGGGCGCGCTACACGCCCGGCATTGCCCAAGGCTTTCGTCAGCCGTTCGATGCCGCAAGCGAAATCCGGGGACGCTCGTTGCTGGCGGGGGGCGGCGTGGAATGGGTGTCCATGAACTCCATCACCAGCGGGCGGATGTTGTTGCGCCAGCTCTTGCCGGCAAAGATGCCGTAATGGCCTGCACCTTCCTCCAGATGCTTGGCCTTGCGGCTGTCATCCAGCCCGGTCAGCAGGTCCAGCGCGGCAAGACACTGCCCGGGCGCGCTGATATCGTCCTTGGAGCCTTCGACCACCTTGACCGCCACGCGCGTGATCTTGCCGATGTCGATCCGGTGCCCCGCCACCACAAAGGCGTTCCGCGCGATCTCGCGGTCCTTGAAGATCCGCTCGACCGTTGAAAGATAGAACTCGGCGGTCATGTCCATTACGGCCAGATATTCGTCATAGAACCGGTTGTGCTTGTCGCGCTCACCGGCGTCGCCCTTGGCTTCGGATGCGATCTTGTCGCCAAAGGCCTTGGTATGGCGCTCGGCGTTCATCGAAAGGAACGATGCAAGCTGCAACAGGCCCGGATAGACCAGCCGCCCCACTCCGGGGTACTTGAAGCCTACGCGCTGGATCGCAAGGTGTTCCAGCTGACCCATTGTGATTCGCCGCCCGAAATCGGTGACTTCGGTTGGTGCCGCGTCCGGGTCCACCGGCCCGCCGATCAGTGTCAGAGTGCGTGGCTGCGCTTCGGGCTCAAGCTCGGCCAGATAGGCTGTCGCCGCCAGCGCCAGCGGCACCGGCTGGCAAACCGCAATCACATGCGTGTCCGGCCCCATATGGCGCATGAACTCCATGAGGTAGAGCGTGTAATCCTCGATATCGAACTTGCCTTCGGACACCGGAATGTCGCGCGCGTTGTGCCAGTCCGTCACCCACACTTCGCAATCAGGCAGGAGCGAGGCCACCGTGGACCGCAGCAGCGTTGCATAGTGCCCCGACATCGGCGCGCACAGAAGCACGCGGCGGGGTTTTTCGGGGCGGCCATGGACCTTGAACCGGACCAGGTCGCCAAAGGGGCGGCTGATCTCGCGCACTTGTTCGACCAGATGGTCGCGCCCGTCCGAGCCAACGACCGTGCGCACGCCCCAGTCGGGCTTGATCACCATCCGCGCGAAGCTGCGTTCGGTGACCCGCCCCCAGGCCGACATCATCTTGAAGAACGGATGCGGTACCATGCCCCAGACGGGGTAGGACGCGAACGCGCGGGCCGATGCGCCCATCCATTCGTTCGTGTTCCTGATCGTCTCCATCAGGTCGTACGTGGCCATATGCTTCATGCCGTCTCCTTACGGGGAACCCCGTTCGCTTCGGAATCGCCGCTTCCCCCCGGAACCGCACGGCGTTATGCTGCGTGTGCGAGGATAGGGGGGATTTTCTGTTATGACAACTTCTGAATATGAGGATACGCCAAAGGTCGAACGTCTGAAGGAGAACCTTTCCCGGATCGAGGAGCTGACGCAGCGGCTTGTCTCTGCGCTTGCGCAGCGCGAGATGCCCAAACCCGAGCTTCAGGCCCCCGACCACAGCCTGTTCCTGAAGGCCAGCACGGCGTACTGGTCCGAAGCGGTGCACAATCCGTCAAAGATCCTTGAGTTGCAGGTCAATTACTGGGGCAAGACGCTGAAGCACTATGTCGAGGCACAGGAAGCGTTGCGCACCGGCAAGCTGGCGGCGCCTGTGGACCACACCCCCGATGACCGGCGCTTCACCAACCCCCTGTGGAAATCCCACCCCTATTTCAACTTCGTCAAGCAGCAGTACCTTCTGGCCTCCGAAGCGGTGCAGGATGCGGTGCAGGCGCTCGACAACGTCGACGAGCAGGACAAGCGCCGGATCGAATACTTCACCCAGCAGATCGTGGACATGATGGCGCCGACGAATTTTCTGGGCACCAACCCCGACGCGCTGGCCAAGGCGGTCGAGACCGAAGGCGAAAGCCTGGTCCGCGGGCTGGAAAACCTTGTGCGCGATGTCGAGGCCAACAAGGGCGAGCTGCTGGTCACCCTAGCCGACCGAGAGGCGTTTCGTGTCGGCGGGAACATTGCAACCACACCCGGCAAGGTGGTGTTTCGCAACCGCATGTTCGAACTGATCCAGTACGCGCCCACCACTGAACAGGTGCATCGCACGCCGCTGGTGATCTTTCCGCCGTGGATCAACAAGTTCTACATCCTGGACCTGAAACCCAACAACAGCCTGATCAAATGGATCGTCGATCAGGGCTACACTCTGTTCGTGGTCAGCTGGGTGAACCCGGACCCGAGCTATGCCGAGGTCGGCCTGGATGAATATGTCTC
>SKKS01000300.1 GCA_007123625.1 Paracoccaceae bacterium | reverse complement strand
GTGATGCTGGCGCTGGAGGCCACGCCGCCGGATCTGGCCGCCGACATCGTGGACCGGGGCGTGATGCTGACCGGGGGCGGCGCGCTTCTGGGCGAGTTGGACCTTGCCTTGCGCGAACAGACCGGGTTGTCGATCTCGGTTGCCGACGAAGCGCTGAATTGCGTTGCCATGGGCACCGGCAAGGCGCTGGAATACGAAAAGCAACTGCGTCACGCGATCGACTACGAAAGCTGACGCATCTGCCTGATCGAGGCTCGCATTGGCTCAGGACCGCAATTCGGAACAGGATTTCATCGGCCCGATGCGGCGTATCGTCGTCGGGCTGCTGGTCTTTGTCCTTGCCACATCCTTCGTGATCTGGCGGGTGGACAGCCCGCGAATGGAGCAATTCCGTGCGACGCTGATCGATTCGGTGGTGCCCAACTTCGACTGGGCGTTGCTGCCGGTGGCCAAGGCCGTGAACATGGCCGAGAACTTCCGCTCATATACACGCATCTATGAACAGAACCAGGAACTGCGCCGGGAGCTTCAGCAGATGCGCGCCTGGCGCGAGGCCGCGCTGCAGCTTGAACAGCGCAACGCGCAGCTTCTGGACCTCAATCAGGTGCGCCTGGATCCGCAACTGACCCATGTGACCGGCGTGGTGCTGGCCGACAGCGGCTCGCCCTTCCGCAAGTCGGTGCTGCTGAACGTGGGCGCCCGCGACGGGGTGCAGGACGGCTGGGCGGTGATGGACGGGCTGGGGCTGGCGGGGCGGATTTCCGGCGTGGGCCAGCGCTCGGCGCGGGTGGTGCTGCTGACTGACACCAACAGCCGGGTGCCGGTGGTGATCCAGCCTTCGGGACAACGCGCGATCCTTGCGGGCGACAATTCGGCCCTGCCAGTGCTGGATTTCATCGAAACCCCGGACGAGGTGCGCCCCGGCGATCGTGTGGTTTCGTCGGACGATGGCGGCGTTTTCCCGGCCGGGCTTCTGGTGGGCGAGGTGGTGCTGGGTGCCGACCGGCGGCTGCGGCTGCGGCTGGCGGCAGATTACGGGCGGCTGGATTTCCTGCGGGTGCTGCGCTCGCGCCCGACCGAGCGGATCACCGACCCCGGCAGCCTGATCGCGCCCGAGGTGCCGCCCTTCCCGCCGGATGCCGAAGCCACCGGCGGCACTGACAACGACGGGGACGCCGAAACCGGCGACACCCCCGACGCATTGGCGCAAGACGGCGATGGCTGAGCAGCGCCCCACCCACCCGCTGTGGTTCACGGCGCTGTTCGTCACGCTTGCCGCGGTGTCGCTGTTCATCCGTATGCTGCCTCTAGGCGAACGCGACTGGCTGGTGCCCGGCCCGGACCTGCTGCTGTGCTTCGCGCTGGCCTGGGTGGTGCGGCGCCCCGATTATCTGTCGGCGCCTGCCATCGCTCTGGTGGTGTTCGTCGAAGACATCCTGCTGATGCGCCCGCCCGGCCTGTGGGCGGTGCTGGTGCTGCTTGGCAGCGAATTCCTGCGCCGACGCACCGCGCTTCTGCGGGGGCTGAACTTCTGGTTTGAATACCTGATCGTGGGGGGCACCATGCTGGCGCTGTTTTTGGCGAACCGGATGATCCTCGCGATTGTGATGGTGCCGCAACCGTCCTTCGGGTTGAGCTTCGGACAGTTTCTGGGCACTCTCCTGATTTATCCGGCGGTGGTGGCGGTGTCGCATTACCTGTTGCAGGTCCGCAAACCTGCCACCGGCGAGGTGGACGCACTGGGACAGAAGCTATGAAGCGCTCTCCGAAGGAAGAAGCCGAAAGCAGCCGGATCATATCGCGCCGCGCGCTGGTTCTGGGCGGGCTGCAGGCGGCGGCGGTGGGAACGCTGGTGTGGCGCATGCGCGACATGCAGCTCAGGCAGGCCGACCAGTTCCGCCTTCTGGCCGAGGAAAACCGCATCAACATGCGGCTTATCCCACCGACACGCGGGCTGATCCATGACCGCAACGGTGTGCTGATCGCAGGCAACGAACAGAATTACCGCATCGTCATCGTGCGCGAAGATGCGGGCAACGTGGACATGGTGTTCGACCGCCTGCGCAAACTGGTCGCGCTGAGCGACGAGGATATCGAGCGCGCGCGCCGCGACGTGATGCGCAACCGCCCTTTCGTGCCCGTGACCGTGGCCGAACGGCTGAGTTGGGAGGAAGTCGCCCGCGTTGCGGCCAACGCCCCCGCCCTGCCCGGCATCACGCCCGAAGTGGGGCTGTCGCGACATTATCCGCTGATCGAGGACATGTCGCATGTGGTGGGCTATGTCGGCCCGGTCTCCGAGCGCGACCTTGAAGCACTGGAAACCCCCGATCCGGTGCTGCAGATTCCGCGCTTCCAGATCGGCAAGATCGGGGTCGAACGCGCGCTTGAGGATCGCTTGCGCGGCACCGCCGGTTCGCGCCGGATCGAGGTCAACGCCGTGGGCCGCGTCATGCGCGAGCTTGACCGCATCGAAGGCACTCCGGGCGGCAATGTCCAGCTGACGCTCGATGCGCGGCTGCAGAACTTCGTGCAGGCGCGGCTGGCGGGTGAAAGCGCGGCAGTCGTGGTCATGGACGTCAACAACGGCGATCTGCTTGCGATCTCATCCTCACCGGGGTTTGATCCCAACCTGTTCGTGCGCGGCATTTCGGTGCCCGACTATCGCGGCCTTCTGGATGATCCCTATCGCCCGCTGGCGGACAAGACGGTGCAGGGCATGTACCCGCCCGGATCGACCTTCAAGATGGTCACTGCGCTTGCCGCGCTCGATGCCGGGCAGACGAACGCCAACGAACGCGTTTTCTGCCCCGGGCACATGGATGTCTCGGGGCACCGGTTCCATTGCTGGCGGCGCGGAGGGCATGGCCGGATGAACCTGGTGTCCGCGCTTTCGGAATCCTGCGATGTGTATTTCTACGAAATGGCGCTGCGCGTGGGGATCGAACGCATCAACGCGATGTCCGAACGCCTGGGCCTGGGCATCCGCTATGATCTGCCCATGTCCGCCGTGGCGTCGGGGCTGAACCCGACACGCGAATGGAAACAGGCACGGCGCGGCGCGGCGTGGCAGGTGGGCGACACCGTCAACGTCTCGATCGGTCAGGGCTTCGTGCTGACCACGCCTCTGCAACTGGCGGTGTTGACCGCGCGACTGGCCAGCAACCGCGCCGTGTTGCCGCGGCTTGTTCGAGGGGTCGGCAACGAGAGTGTTGCGGTCGCCGAAGCGAAGTCGCTCGACCTGCGGCCCGAGTGGCTGGCGCTCGTGCGCCGGGGCATGTCCGAATGCACCAATCACGCGCGCGGCACGGCCTATTCTTCGCGAATAGTGCAGGCGGAACACCGCCACGCAGGCAAGACCGGGACCAGTCAGGTGTTCTCGATCACCCGCGCCGAACGTGAGGCCGGCATCCGCCGTCAGGAGGATCTGCCCTGGAACCGGCGCAACCATGCCCTGTTCGTCGCCTACGCCCCCGAGGAAGCGCCGCGCATCGCCGTTTCGGTGGTGGTCGAACATGGCGGCGGCGGCTCCAGCGCGGCGGCCCCCATCGGCCGCGACGTGGTGCTGGCCGCGCTCAATGACGGGATGCCCCCGATCGCCGCGTATCCCGCACCGCAGCGCAACCGGATCGAGGCCCAGATGCGCGAGATCTCCGAGCGCCTGCGCCCGGTCGCCCGCGATGGTGTCGACCGCGCATGACGTATCTGGAATACAACGTCAAACGCATGCCCACCGGTCTGGCCAAAGTCGTGCACATGAACTGGCCGCTGGTGTTGCTGGTGATCGCCGTCGCCTGCGTCGGCTTCATGATGCTGTATTCGGTTGCGGGCGGCTCGTTGCAGCCATGGGCGGAACCGCAGATGAAGCGTTTCGGCCTGGGGCTGGCGCTGATGTTCGCCGTGGCCTTCACCCCGCTGTGGTTCTGGCGGTCGGCGGCCGGGCTGGCTTATGCGCTTTCGGTGCTGTTGCTGCTGGGGGTCGAATTTTTTGGCAGCATCGGCATGGGGGCGAAGCGCTGGCTGGATCTGGGGCCGGTCCGGTTGCAACCGTCAGAGCTGGCAAAAATCACGGTCGTGATGGCGCTGGCGGCGTTCTATGACTGGCTGGACGTGAAGCGCACCTCGCATCCGCTGTGGGTGCTGGTTGCATTGCTGATCATCGTGATCCCGACCTTGCTGGTGCTGCGTCAACCCGATCTGGGCACGGCGCTGCTTCTGAGCGGCGGCGGCGTTTTCGTGATGTTCGTCGCTGGGGTTTCGTGGATCTACTTCGCGGTGGCGATCGCGGCGGGCGGTGGGCTAGTGACGGCGGTGATGGCCTCGCGCGGGACCGACTGGCAAATTCTGCGCGATTACCAGTACCGGCGCATCGACGCGTTCATGGACCCCAGCCTTGACCCGCTGGGTGCGGGTTATCACATCAGCCAGGCCAAGATCGCCATGGGCTCGGGCGGCTGGTCCGGGCGGGGGCTGACCGAGGGGACGCAATCGCGGTTGAACTTCCTGCCCGAGAAGCACACGGATTTCATCTTCACCACCCTGGCCGAGGAGCTTGGTTTCGTGGGCGCCATTTCGCTGCTTGTGCTTTATGTGCTCATCATCCTGTTCTGTGCCTATACTATCATGCGTGCGGCTACCCGGTTCGGTGCGTTGCTGGCGGCGGGGGTGACGGTGACCTTCTTCCTGTATTTCTTCGTCAACATGGCGATGGTGATGGGGCTGTTGCCGGTGGTCGGGGTGCCGCTTCCGCTGGTGTCCTATGGCGGCTCGGCGATGCTGGTGCTGCTGATCGGCTTCGGCATGCTTCAAAGCGCGCACATCCACTGCCCCAGGACGCGGTCATGACGGTTACAGTTCTCTTTTCCGCCGGGTCCGAACGGTTCGAGGTGTATGAGCACCCCTTGGCGAAGGCCCTGGCGCAGGCAGGCGTCCCGGCGCGGCTGGTGCTCGATGCACCTCCCGCCGCGGTGGATTACATTGTCTTCGCCCCGGGCAGCGCGATCACCGATTTCACGCCCTACACACGCTGCAAGGCGGTCCTCAGCCTCTGGGCCGGGGTCGAACGGATCGTGGACAATCCGACGCTCACGCAGCCCCTTTGCCGCATGGTCGATAGGGCATTGGAACGCGGAATGGTCGAATATGTGACCGGCCATGTGCTGCGCCATCATCTGGGTATGGACCGCTTCGTGAACCGACCGCTCGATGGCTGGGGGCACGCGGTGCCTCCGCTCGCCTCCGAGCGTCCGGTGGGGATGCTGGGGCTTGGCGCGCTGGGGCAGGCCTGCGCCGCGGCGCTGCGGGCACTCGGCTTTCCGGTGCTGGGCTGGAGCCGCAGCCCCCGACTAGTCGACGGGATCGCCTGTCATCACGGCGCATCCGGGCTGGCAGAGGTGCTGTCGCAGGCGCAGATCGTGGTTACGCTGCTGCCGCGCACGCCCCAGACCGAAGGACTGATCGACGCGCAGGCACTGGCGCGGATGCCGCGCGGAGCGGTGCTGATCAACCCCGGGCGCGGGGCGCTGATCCAAGACGCGGCGCTGCTTGCGGCGCTGGACAGCGGGCATCTGGATCATGCCACGCTGGACGTGTTCCGCACCGAACCGTTGCCCGGCGACCATCCGTTCCGGCACCACCCAAGGGTCACGACCACGCCCCACATCGCCGCCGCCACCCGCCCCGCCACCGCCGCCGGGGTCATCGCCGAGAACATCCGCCGCGGCGAGGCAGGGGAACCCTTCCTGCACCTGGTGGACCGGGCGCGCGGGTATTGACGCCGCGCTGCACACGCCCGGGCTGCCCCGGACGGGAAGGAAGCGCGCGCTCGACGCACCCCAACCACCCGCCCC
>SKKS01000166.1 GCA_007123625.1 Paracoccaceae bacterium | reverse complement strand
TCGAGGTCGCCGCCATCGACATGGCCGAGATCTCGAAAACCGGCGGCGGCATCCACTGCATGGCACAGGCGCTGAAGCGCGAAGCGTGATGCTTGACGCGCTGCGCGCCGCCCTTGGCCCTGCGGGGTGCCTGACCGGCGCGGATGTGCCCGCATCCGCCGCCACGGACGCCAGCCGCACCGGGCACACCTTGCCGGTCGCCTTGCTGCGCCCGGCCAGCGTGGAGCAGGTGTCGCAGGCGCTGGCACTCTGCCACGCGCAGGGGCTGGCGGTGGTGCCGCAGGGCGGAATGACCGGGCTTGCCGGGGGTGCCCAGCCCCTGGGCGACGAGGTGGCGCTGTCGCTCGACCGATTCCTCGGGGTCGAAGCCATCGACGCGGATGCCCTGACCATGACCGTGCGCGCCGGCACCGTGCTGCAGGTGGCGCAAGAGGCCGCAGCGGCGGCGGGGCTGCATTTCCCGGTGGATCTGGGCGCGCGCGGGTCGGCCCGGATCGGCGGGATCATCGCCACCAACGCGGGCGGGTTGCGGGTGATCCGCGACGGCATGACCCGCGACAACCTGCTGGGGCTGGAGGTGGTGCTCGCTGACGGTACGGTGCTGGGTAACCTGTCCGGGATGGTCAAGAACAACACCGGCTATGACCTGCGCCACCTTTTTGCGGGGTCCGAGGGTACGCTGGGTGTCATCACCCGCGCGGTGTTCCGCCTGCGCCCCGCGCCCGCTTCGCAGGCCACGGTGCTGGCCGCGCTGCCCGATTTCCCTGCCGTGCTGCGCCTTCTGGCGCGGGCGCGCGCGCTGCCTGGACTGTCGGCGTTCGAAGCCATGTGGCAGGACTACTTCGACTTCAGCGCCGGATTGCTGGGTGCACGCCCTTTCACCACCAGCCCGCCCGTCGCCTTGCTGATGGAGGCCGACGACACGCCTGCGGTGATGGACCTGCTCGAAGCGGCGCTGGAAGACGGCACTGTGACGGATGCGCTGATCGCGCAGTCACTGGCGGATGCGCGGGCCTTCTGGGACATCCGCGAAGGGCTGGCCATCGATGACGCGCTGCCGGGCCTGATCAACCTGGATGTCAGCATTCCCATGACGCAGCTGGATGCCTATGCCAGCGCCTGCCGCACGGGCGTTCTGGCGCGGTTTCCCGGCGCGCATGTGTCGTTCTTCGGTCATGTGGCTGACAGCAACCTGCATGTCGCACTCGCCCTGCCGCAGGGGTCGGGCGCAGATGCTGACCACACCGCCGAAGCCATCGCGTATGATCTGGTGCGTGACTTCGGCGGGTCGGTTTCTGCCGAGCACGGGATCGGCACGCTGAAACGCGCCTGGCTGGGCCACACCCGCAGCCCGTCCGAGATTGCGGCGATGACGGCGATCAAGGCCGCGCTCGATCCGCAGGGGCGCATGAACCCCGGCAAGGTCCTACCTCCTCGCGCGCAGATCCCCGACTGACGGCGCGCAACATGCGCCGCCCATGCACCTGCACGCCACTCGGGCGCGCTTTTCGCTACCAGATCCGTGCGCAGCGCACCGGCTCAGGCGCCTGGGGCAGCGGGAAGATGGCCCGCAAGAACCTCGTGCGCCACATCCCGGACATGCTCCGAAAAGGCGGCCAGCGCGCGCGGGCGCATCGGGCGTTGCAGGTGCGCCAGCAAAAACCGGTGCTGCACGATGCTGGCGAACGGTCTGCAGACCAGCCCGCTGCCCACGCCGGCCTCGGCGCGGGCCAGCAGCGCATTCGCCACCGTGACCCCCAGCCCGTGGTGCACGAAACTGCACGCCGCGCTGACTGCCTGCGTTTCGATGGCGATCTCGGGCGTAACTCCCGCCTCGTGCAGGATCCGGTCCAGCTGCACCCGGAACGGACGGTTGCGGCCCAGCAGGATCAGTTTTTCAGCCGCCAGATCGACCGGATGCACCCGGGACCTGCGCGCCAGCGGATGGTCCGCGCGCATCACCACATCGGTGCCCACCTCGACCAGATCGACCGTTTCCAGGGCCGGATGCTCGACCGGAGCCTTGACGAATCCCAGATCCACCCGCCCCGAGGCCACGGCGCCCACGATCTCGTAATACGACATGATCTCGGCCACGATCTTCTGGCCCGGGCGCTCGGCCTGCAACCGCTGCACCGCTGGGCCGAAGATCCGCGTCACCACACCGGCGGGCGCAGCCACGCGCAATGGCGAGGCACCCCGGTCGACCCTCGAGCGCAGCCCCTCGACCCCGGCCAGCGCGCGTTCCACATCGGGCAGGATCATCTCGGCCGCCTCGCGCGGGGTCAGCCGCCCGTTGGCCCGGATGAACAGCCGCTCGCCGGTGGAAGCCTCGAATTCGGTCACCAGCCGACTGACGGACGGCTGCGAAATCCCCAGCGTGCGCGCGGCCTCGACCGTCGATCCGGTCTGCATCACGGCCCGAAAGGCCCGCAAGTGGCGCAGCTCCATCTATTCACCTCGCAAATAGTATCTGCCGGATGAAGCATATGATTGCAAAGCCAAGCCCCTGAGTCGATGCTTTGTGCGAATTCGGGCACGGCGGGGGCACCAAAACCCCGTCGCCTACCGATGGAGGCGCCCTTGGTCTATGTCATCCGGCGGTTGCTGCAGGCGCTGTTTCTTGCGCTGGTGATGTCGTTTCTGGTGTTCGCGGGTATCTTTGCCGTGGGCAATCCGGTCGATATCCTGATCGACCCCGACGCGACCCAGGCCGAACGCGCGCGGCTGATCGCGCAACTGGGACTGGATCGGCCATTCCACCAGCAGTATTTCATCTTCCTTGGCAATGTGCTGCAGGGCGATTTCGGCAACAGCTTCGTCTACAATCGCCCCGCGCTGGGGCTGATCCTGGAGCGTATGCCCGCTACGCTGGAATTGGCCTTTGCCGCCATCATGATCGCCGTGGTGCTGGGTATTCCGCTGGGGCTTTATGCAGGGTTGCGCCACGGCTCGGTCGGGAGCCAGGCCATCATGGCGGGTTCGATCCTTGGCTTTTCGGTCCCGAATTTCTGGCAGGCGATCATCCTCATCATGGTGTTTTCCGTAGCGCTGGGGTGGTTTCCCGTCTCGGGGCGGGGCGAGGTAGGCGAATTCCTCGGCATCCGCTCATCACTGTTCACGCTCAACGGGTTGCACCACATTGCGCTCCCGGCGATCAACCTGGCCGTCGGGCATCTCGCGCTGGTGATCCGGCTGGCGCGCTCCGGCACGCGCGAGGTTCAGGCACAGGACTTCATCCGCTTCGCCCGCGCCAAGGGCCTGAGCGAGTCGCGCATCGTTCTGGTGCATATCCTGCGCAACATCCTGATCCCGATTGTCACGCTGGTCGGCATGTCCTTCGGCGGGCTGATCGCCTT
This sequence comes from Paracoccaceae bacterium, assembly GCA_007123625.1. Classification (GTDB taxonomy): domain Bacteria; phylum Pseudomonadota; class Alphaproteobacteria; order Rhodobacterales; family Rhodobacteraceae; genus Rhabdonatronobacter. Next base: position 2,491 of record SKKS01000166.1, on the reverse strand, counting down.
TGCCGTGGTGACCGAGACGATCTTTGCCTGGCCCGGTATGGGCAAGCTGATCATCGATTCGATCCGGCTGCTGGATCGACCTGTGGTCGTGGCGTATCTGATTGTGATCGTTGTAATATTCATCATTCTCAACCTGCTGGTGGACCTACTTTATTCGCTGATCGACCCGCGCATCCGGCTTGATGGGGCCCGGCAATGAGCGCCACCGACACCCAGCCACCAGCCCCGCCGCCCGGTGCTGCGCCCCTGGCGCCAAGGGCCGCCGCGCCCGAGCGTCCCGCCGCCCGCGTGATCCGCGATTTCGCCAAAAGCCCGCTGGCGATGATCGGGCTGGCGATGCTGGTGATCATCACTGCCGCCGCGTTTCTGGCGCCGTGGATCACGCCGCAGAACCCCTATGACCTGCGCAGCCTGTCGATCATGGACAGCCGCCTTGCGCCGGGCGAAGTCGGCTTCAGCGGCGTATCCTTCTGGCTGGGCAGCGACGGGCAGGGGCGCGACATGTTCTCGGCCATCCTCTACGGGTTGCGGATTTCGCTTATTGTCGGCGTGGTCGCTTGCACCTCGGCTCTGTTTCTGGGGCTGTCGCTGGGGTTGGTGGCGGCGTATTTCGGCGGGCGCATCGATACGGTGATCATGCGGCTGGTGGACCTGCACCTGTCGTTTCCGCCGATCCTTGTGGCGCTGATCCTGCTTGCGGTGATGGGGCGGGGTCTTGAAAACATCATCTTCGCGCTGATCGTCGTGCAATGGGCAACCTTCGCACGCATGGCCCGCGCCACCGCCCTGTCCGAGCGTCAGCGCGAATATGTCGAGGCCGCGCAATCGCTTGGCCTGTCGGGCACGCGTATCCTGTTCGGGCATCTGCTGCCCAACTGCCTGCCGCCGCTGATGGTGCTCTATACCGTCGAAATCGCCAGTGCGATCGCGCTCGAAGCGACGCTGTCGTTTCTCGGCGTCGGCCTGCCTGCCACACAGCCCAGCCTTGGCCTGCTGATTGCCAACGGCTTCCAGTTCGTGCTGTCGGGCCAGTACTGGATCAGCCTGTTCCCCGGGATCGCGCTGTTGCTGCTGATCGTCGCCATCAATCTGGTGGGCGACCGGCTGCGCGATGTCCTGAACCCGAGGAACATCACATGAGGCTTCTGGAGATCGACGACCTGCAGACGCATTTCTTTACCTCCGGCGGCGTGGTCAAGGCCGTGGACGGCGTCAGCTATGGGGTCGACCGGGGCGAGGTTCTGGCCGTGGTGGGCGAAAGCGGGTCGGGCAAGTCGGTTACCGGGCTTTCGGTCATGGGGCTGATCGACGCGCCCGGGCGCGTGGTTGGTGGATCGATCCGGTTTCAGGGGCGCGAGATCGCGAACCTTCGGTCGGCCGAGATGCGGCGTCTGCGCGGCGCGCGGATCGCAATGATCTTTCAGGACCCGATGATGACCCTGAATCCGGTGCTGCGCATCGACACGCAGATGGTGGAAACGATCCTCGCGCATCAGGACATGGGCCGGGCCGAAGCCTGGGCCAAAGCGCGCGACACGCTGGGCCGCGTCGGCATTCCCAGCCCGGATGAACGCATGCGCGCCTGGCCGCACCAGTTTTCCGGGGGCATGCGCCAGCGTGTCGCGATTGCCATCGCGCTGCTGAACAAGCCGGACCTGATCATCGCGGACGAACCCACCACCGCGCTGGACGTCACCATCCAGGCGCAGATCCTGCATCTGATGCAGGGGCTTGTGGAACAGGACGGCACCGGGTTGGTGTGGATCACGCATGACCTGTCGGTGGTGGCAGGATTTGCGGACCGGGTGGCGGTCATGTACGCGGGCGAGATCGTGGAAGCCGCGCGTACCGATGACCTGATCGACGCGCCGCGCCACCCTTATTCGCGCGGACTGATCGGGTCGGTCCCGTCGCGTAACCGGCGCGGCGCGCGGCTGGCGCAGATCCCCGGCGGCGCACCGCCCGCGCTTGATCGCCCCGAGGGTTGCCGCTTCGCGCCGCGCTGCAGCTTCCGCACCCATGGCTGCGAGAAACTGCAGGTGTTGCGCGACGGTGTGCGTTGCTGGCGGGCAGGCGACCTGCCCCCCTTTGCCGCCGCACTTACGGGGACCGCGTCATGACCGCCCTGCTTGCCCTTGAGCGCGTGTCCAAGCGGTTCGAGAAAACGCCCGATCTGGCCATGAAGATCGCCGCACGGCTGGGCGCACGCATTTCGCTCCAGACGGTGCATGCGGTCGATGATGTCACCCTCAGCATCGACGCGGGCGAGGTGGTGGGACTGGTCGGCGAATCCGGTTGCGGCAAGTCCACGCTTGGCCGGGTCGCGGCGGGCATCCATGCGCCAAGCGACGGGCGGCTGTTGTGGAAGGGCGAACCTGCCACGGGCACGCGCGAAGCGCGGCTGAAGGTACAGATGGTGTTTCAGGACCCCATGTCCTCGCTCAATCCGCGCCACAGGGTCGACCGCATCATCACCGAGGCACCGCGCTTT
>SKKS01000058.1 GCA_007123625.1 Paracoccaceae bacterium | reverse complement strand
GACGGCAGCTTTGTGCGCTGGTCGCTGCGCCAGGTCCCCGAGGTGCAGGGCGGCTTCATGGCGATGGACGTAAACACCGGGCGCGTTCTGGCCATGCAGGGCGGCTTTTCCTACCAGCATTCGGTGTTCAACCGCGCGACCCAGGCGATGCGCCAGCCCGGCTCGGCGTTCAAGCCCTTCGTGTACGCCGCCGCGTTGGATTCGGGCTTCACCCCCGCCACCATCGTCATTGATGCCCCGATCGAAGTCGAAACCGCGCAGGGGATCTGGCGGCCCACCAACGCCTCGAACCGCTTCTACGGGCCGACCCCGGTGCGTACCGGCATCGAGCAGTCGCGCAATCTGATGACCGTGCGCATGGCGCAGGAGGTCGGTATGGATACCGTCGGTGCATATGCCGAACGCTTCGGCGTGTATGACCGCGCGCAAAGGTTCCTGGCCAATGCACTGGGCAGCCAGGAAACCACGCTTTTCAACATGGTCGCGGCCTATGCCATGTTCGCCAATGGCGGCGAACGCGTGGAGCCGACGCTTGTGGACCGTGTGCAGGATCGCTGGGGGCGGACGGTCTATCGCCATGACCAGCGCACTTGTGTCGAATGTACCGAACCCAACCTTGCGCCCGACGCCGCGCCCTGGATCACCGCGCAGCGTCAGCGGGTCATGAACGCGGTCACTGCGTATCAGCTGACCTCCATGCTGGAAGGTGCGGTACAGCGGGGTACGGGGCGTTCGATCAACCTGCCCGTTCCGGTTGCGGGCAAGACCGGCACCACCAACGAAAGCCGCGATGTGTGGTTCGTGGGCTATACGTCGAACATCGTCGCCGGGTGCTACATCGGCCACGACCGTCCGCGCCCGCTTGGCCGCGGGGCTTCGGGTGGGGGCATGTGTGGCCCGGTTTTCCAATCCTTCATGGAAGAAGCGATCAAGCGCTATGGCGGTGGCCGATTCGAGGTGCCCCCGGGCGGATACTTCATCAAGATCGACCGCAACACCGGCGCGCGCCTGCCCGACAGCGCCACCGGATCGCATGTGGTGGCCGAATACTTCCGCGAGGGCGAAGAGCCGATCTTTGGCCTGGCCGCCATGATCGACGGCGGCTTTGCAATGGGGTCGAACCTGCCGCTTTTCGGCGGGGGCGAAAGCGGGGGCGGCGATGGCGGATCGCAGTCGCGCTCGTCCACCGCACCGGCGGCGAATTTCGGAACCGTCTCCAGCGGCGGGCTGTACTGAAGTCTGCGCTGCCGTTTTCGCCCGATACTTGCCCCCGCCCGTGGCGCGCGGTAAGCACGGTCCACATCTGTGATGAAGGTCTACGCATGCGCTCCGAGACGCAATCCACCATCGAATCCATCCGCAAGTCGCTGCACCTTCTGGGGCAGCGCATGGATATCGACACCGCGCGCTACCGGCTTGAGGAATTCGACGCCATGACCGAGGACCCGGATCTGTGGAACGATCCGGAGCGCGCGCAGAAACTGATGCGCGAGCGGCAGGTGCTGTCCGACGCGCTGGCCCAGCATGGCGCCATGTCGCAGGAGTTGCAGGACAACATCGAGCTGATCGAGATGGGCGAGGCCGAGGGCGACAAGGACGTGGTGGCCGAAGCCGAGGATGCGCTCAAGGCACTGTCCGCGCGCGCCGCCGAGAAGGAGATCGAGGCGCTGCTGAACGGCGAGGCCGATGCCAACGACACCTTCCTGGAAATCAACGCGGGCGCAGGGGGCACCGAAAGCTGCGACTGGGCGGCGATGCTGGCGCGCATGTATGTCCGCTGGGCCGAGAAACGCGGCTACAAGGTGGAACTGCTGTCCGAAAGCGCGGGCGAGGAAGCGGGCATCCGGTCCGCCGCCTACAGGATAAGCGGGCATAACGCCTATGGCTGGCTGAAATCCGAAAGCGGGGTGCACCGGCTGGTACGCATCTCGCCCTATGACAGCGCCGCGCGACGGCATACGTCGTTCAGCTCGATCTGGGTCTATCCGGTGGTGGACGACAACATCGAGGTGGTCATCAACCCCTCGGATATCCGCATCGACACCTACCGGTCGTCGGGCGCCGGGGGGCAGCATGTGAACACCACGGATTCGGCGGTGCGGATCACGCATATTCCCACGAACATCGTGGTGACCAGCTCGATGAAGTCCCAGCACCAGAACCGCGAGATCGCGATGAACGCGCTGAAGTCGCGGCTGTACGAGATGGAGTTGCGCAAGCGGACCGAAGCGATCGAGGCCGCGCATGACGCCAAGGGCGATGCCGGTTGGGGCAACCAGATCCGGTCCTATGTGCTGCAGCCCTACCAGATGGTGAAGGACCTGCGCACCGGGGTGGAAACCTCGGACACGCAAGGCGTGCTGGACGGCGCGCTGGACCCGTTCATGGCGGCGACACTGGCGCAGGACGTGGCCGGAAAGTCCCGCGCCGAGGCCCGCGCCGAAGGATAGCGCACGCCCGGCCCGAGCCGTGTCCTGCGGGGTCGTCATGCACTTTGCCCACCACTGCCGGAACCCCGGTCTGACCGGTTCTCCCGCCCCGGGACAGCACACCGCGCGTTCCGCGCGCCGTCCCGCCCGGGTTGGGCCGGGCCGCGCGTTCCGCGCGGATGGTGCGTACTGAAGCCAACCGCAGGCGTTTCCGGTCAAGGTGTTCGGGGTCTTGCCCGGCGCTCTTGTGGCCCGGGCAGGGGCGGGTGGGGTACGCCGAGCGGGCGATTGGTCTGATCGTGTGGTGCGCAGACCCCTGCCGGGCGCCCGGTGTCAGCCTTTGGCGCCGCCGGAATAGCTGCGTGCATAGCGCGGCCCCAGCGCGGTCAGGATTTCGTATCCGATGGTACCCGCCATGTCGGCCAGCGCGTCCACCCCCTGCGCGGGGCAGATCAGGTCCAGGGCCTGTGGCACAGTGTCGAGGGCACTGACATCAACGGTCAGCAGGTCCATCGACACCCGGCCCACCAGCGGGCAGGCCACCGTGCCGTGATAAAGCATCGGCTTGCCCGACAGCGCGCGCAGGATGCCGTCCGCATAACCCGACGCCAACGTGACCAGCCGCATCGGTCCCTGCGCGGTGAAGGTGTTGCCGTATCCCACGGTTTCGCCCGGAGCCAGCTCACGCGCCTGAATCACCGGCAGCGACAGGCGCACCACCGGCTGCGCGGCTTCGAACGGGCGCCCGCCATACAGGCCGATGCCGGGCCGGGTCATGTCGAAATGATACGCAGGCCCCAGCAGCACCCCGCCCGTGGCCGACAGCGCGCGCGGCACGGCGATGCCGTCGGTCAGGTCGCGAAAGACATGCAACTGGTGCGCGTTCATCGGGTGGTCGGGCTCGTCTGCGCAGGCCAGATGCGACATCACCAGAACCGGGTTCTGCCCCAGCGCCAGTTCCGCCACTGCGGCCCATTCGACGGGCTCCATCCCAAGCCGGTTCATGCCCGTGTCCAGCTGGATGCCGAACGGATGGCCGGGCAGGATTTCAAAATGCCGGGTCATCTGTTCGATGGAATTCAGCATCGGTATCAGCCCGGCGCCCCTGATCGCTGCCGCGTCGCCCGCCATGTGTCCGCCATAGACATGGATCGCGGGTCCGGCGCCAAGTGCACGGCGCAGGCTTGCGCCTTCTTCGGCAATCGCGACGAAGAAGTCGCGCACCCCGGCGGCCGCCAGTGCCGGTCCGGCCTTGTCTGCGCCCAGCCCGTAGGCATCGGCCTTGATCGTCGCGGCCGTGCGCACACTGCTGCCAGACAGCGCATCGAGCGCGCGCCAGTTGGCGCACAGTGCGCCAAGATCGATATGAAGCGAAGCCCGGGCCATGAGGCGTTGTGTTGCCCGCCCGCGCGGGCCGGTCAAGCGCCAATCGCGCGCGGCCTTGTCAGTTCGCCCGCCACAGGGCAATAACGCCACATGAACAAATCCGCCGCCAGCTTCACCTGCACCGCCTGCGGTGCCGTCCATCGCAAATGGGCCGGGCGCTGCGATGCCTGCGGGGCCTGGAATGCCATCATCGAGGAAGCGCCGCTGAGCAAGGGGCCGGGGTCGAAGGTGCCGGTCGCACGCGGCCGCGAGATCGCGCTGGGCACGCTGGCCGATGTCGAGCCGCCGCCGCCCCGCCGCCAATCCGGGATCGGCGAGTTCGACCGGGTTCTGGGCGGCGGGCTGGTCCCGGCCTCGGCCATCCTTGTCGGCGGCGATCCTGGTATCGGCAAGTCCACGCTGCTGTTGCAGGCCGTGGCGGGGTTCGCGGGACAGGGGTTGCGATGCCTTTACATCTCGGGCGAGGAAGCGGGCGCGCAGGTGCGGCTGCGGGCGCTGCGGCTGGGACTGGCGCAGGCGCCGGTGGAACTGGGCACCGAAACCGCGCTGCGCGACATCCTGACCACGCTGGACCGGGTGCGCCCCGATCTGGCGGTGATCGATTCGATCCAGACCATGTGGCTGGACACCGTCGACAGCGCGCCGGGCTCGGTGTCGCAGGTCCGTACGGCGGCGCATGAACTGGTCAGCTTCGCCAAGCGGCGTGGCGTGTCGGTGGTGCTGGTGGGCCATGTGACCAAGGAAGGCCAGATCGCCGGGCCGCGAGTGATCGAGCACATGGTCGACACGGTGCTGTATTTCGAGGGCGAGCGCGGCCATCCCTTCCGGATTTTGCGTGCGGTCAAGAACCGATTCGGTCCCACGGACGAAATCGGCGTGTTCGAGATGACCGGCGCCGGTCTGGCCGAGGTTGCCAACCCCTCGGCGCTGTTCCTGTCCGAGCGCGGCACGCCCGCCCCCGGCGCGGCTGTGTTCGCCGGGATCGAGGGCACGCGCCCGCTGCTGACCGAAATCCAGGCGCTGGTCGCGCCGTCCAGCCTTGGCACGCCGCGCCGGGCGGTGGTGGGGCTGGACAGCGCCCGACTGTCGACGATCCTTGCGGTGCTGGAAGCGCGTTGCGGCATCCCGTTTGCGGGCATGGATGTGTTTCTGAATGTGGCGGGCGGGCTGCGCGTGGCGGAGCCGGCGGCCGATCTGGCAGTGGCAGCGGCGCTTCTGTCCGCGCGCGAGGATGTGGCATTGCCCGCCGAAACGGTGATTTTCGGGGAAATCAGCCTTTCGGGGGCGTTACGCCCGGTATCACAGACGGAAAACAGGTTGAAAGAAGCGCAAAAACTTGGTTTCTCGCGGGCGATCGCTCCGGCACGCAGCAAGCTTGGCGCGGGGGGGGGGCTGGATGTGGTGCAGATGACGGATCTGACCGCGTTCACGGGTGAATTCTTCGGGGCGGGGTGAACCGTCCGGCGTAGGCAACGGGGCAGGAGAGCAAGATTATGGAAGCCTTCACCATCATCGACGGGGTGGTCGCAGCGGTGATCGTCATCTCCGCGATCCTGGCCTATTCGCGCGGGTTCGTGCGCGAGACGCTGTCGATCCTGGGCTGGATCGCGGCGGCGATCCTGGCCTATATGCTGGCCCCGGCGGTGGAGCCGCTGGTCCGCGAGATCCCGTACCTGGGCGATTTCCTGGGCGACAGTTGCGAGCTGACCATCATCGCGTCCTTCGCGGCGGTCTTTGCGGTGGTTCTGGTGCTGGCGGCGCTGTTCACGCCGTTGTTTTCGTCCATCGTGCGCCGCTCGGCGCTGGGCGGTCTGGACCAGGGGCTGGGGTTCTTCTTTGGCGTGCTGCGCGGGATGCTGCTGGTGGCGGTGGCGCTGATCGTATTCGACCGGGCGGTGCCATCGGGCACGGTCGACATGGTGGACAACTCGCGCTCGGCGGCGGTGTTCGAGCGACTGTCAGCTTCGATCGACGAAGCTATCCCCGAAGATGCGCCCAGCTGGATCGTCCAGCGCTACGAGGATCTGGTCGGCGCGTGCGGCGCACCCGGCTGAAGGCGGCG
>SKKS01000178.1 GCA_007123625.1 Paracoccaceae bacterium | reverse complement strand
TGCCCATGCCCACCAACCCTGATCCGGTCCGCCGCCTGACAGCACTGACGCTGTCGCTGGCGCTGGCCATCATGGTCGGCTGGCTGCTGCTGATCGGCAAGGCGCTGCTGATGCCCATCGTTGTGGCGGTGCTGTCGGTCTATGTGATCTCGTCGGCGTCGTCCGCGCTGGGCGACTGGCCGGTCACCGGGCGATTGCCGCGATTCGTGCGCACCTTTCTGATGGTGGTGGGGTTTCTGGCCGTTCTGGCGGCGCTTAATGGTGTACTGATCGTCACAGCACGCGACCTGATGGCCCAGGCCCCCGACTATCAGGCGAACCTTGAGCGGCTGATCGCCAATGTCATGGCGATGGTGGGGATCGAGGGCAACCCCGACTGGCGCGCGATCGAGGAAGCGACCGTCGGGCGGCTGGACATGCAGCAGTATATCGGCATCCTTGCGGGATCCGTGGGGGCAGTGGCCGGGATGTTTGTCATGGCCGCAGTATACGCCCTGTTCCTGACCGCCGAGGCCGGCGGCTTTCGACACAAACTCTCAGTCGCGCTTCCCGACGAGAAGCACGCCAGCAAGACACTTGACGTGATTCAGGACATCAACGCGCGCATCGGCGAGTATCTGGCGGTCAAGACGCTGATAAACGTGATTCTGGGTGCCATCTGCTACGTCATCCTGTTACTTTTCGGGGTAGACCACGCGCTGTTCTGGGCGCTGATGATCGCGTTGCTGAACTACATCCCGTATTTCGGTTCGTTGCTGGCGGTGGTGTTTCCCGTGCTGCTGACGCTGGTGCAGTTCGCCTCGGTGCCGATCACGCTGGCCGTTCTGGTGCTGCTGACCTCGGCGCAGATGTGGGTGGGCAATTATCTGGAGCCACGCATGATCGGGCGGACGGTGAACATGTCGCCTTTCGTGGTGGTGGCGGCACTGGCGTTCTGGACAACCTTCTGGGGGGTACCGGGGGCGATCCTTGCGGTGCCGCTGACCTCGATGCTGGCGATCATCCTTGCGGCTTTCGATCAGACCCGACCAATGGCCGTACTGTTGGCAAATGACGTGACCGAATTCGAACGCGAGAAGGGCACGCCGCCCGGTTGAGGGCGCAGATCGCTTGCATGACGCAGCGGAAACCCCATATCCTGCGGTACAAACCAATGAACGGGACCCATGCAGCAGGCAGCGCAGACAATCCGCGACGCGATATCCGCAACCCAGGCAGCAGCGCCACTGGGTGCGCACCATCTGACGGTTGGTTCATACAACCTTCACAAGGCCGTCGGCAGCGACATGCGCCGCGACCCTGCGCGCACCATCGAAGTCATTCGCGAGCTTGGGGCCGACATCGTCGCCCTGCAGGAGGTCGACCGACGCTTCGGCGACCGCAAGGGCGTGCTGGACCTGGAGCGGTTGCACGACGCGACGGGGCTGGAACCCGTGCCCTTTGCCGACAAGCTGGGGCGGCTGGCGCATGGGTGGCATGGCAACCTGCTGCTGTTTCGCAACGCCGAGGTCGAGCGCGTGATGCCGATCACCCTGCCGGGGCTGGAGCCGCGCGGCGCGCTGGTGGCCGACCTCCGCGTGGCGGGCCACCCGCTGCGGATCATCGGCGCGCATCTGGGACTGCTGAAACAGTCGCGGCTGTTGCAAGCGCATCGGCTGGCGCAGGAAATCGGCGCCCAGGATGGCCGCCCGACCATCGTGATGGGCGACCTGAACGAATGGCGACTGGGCGCCAATTGCTCGCTGATGCCGCTGCGCAAACGCCTCTGGGCGGTCAGAAGCTCTGCCGCGGCGGTGCCCAGCTTTCCGGCCAACTTGCCGGTGCTGCCGCTGGACCGGATCATCGGCTGCAGACAAAGCGTGCTGAGTGATTTCGGTCGGCTGGATTCGCCGCTTGCCCGCGCGGCCTCGGACCATCTGCCGATCCGGGCGCGGCTGCAACTTGGTCTGCAGGACTGAGACCTGCGCCCCGGCTCAGGGCCGCACGAAGCGCGCACCGCCGCCGCTGCTCATCTGGCGCGGGGTGTCCGTGCCCTTCTCGGCGACGCGCATGAAGCGCTGATCGCCTGCGGCAAGCGCTGTGCGCAGCGTGTCCAGACGCGGACCCAGCGACACGCCCAACGCCACCCGCCGCTGCGATCCGTCCGACAGCTCGGCCATCGCCGAGATCACCGACACGATCCGCACCTGCCCGTGGGCAAAGGCAAACACCGGCGCCCCTGACGCCCCGTAGTCCACCGCGCAGGTCATCGTCACCACACCGTGGCGGTCGCGGTCCAGCACCTCGCAGCGTTCTTCCAGCGACGGCACCTCGCTGCGCCCGCGCGCATAGGACACAACGCCGACCGCGTCGCCGCGCAACGGCTGGGCCTGCACCGCAAAGGGCTGGATCGAGGCGTTGCGGATCGGCTGGTCCAGTTCCAGCAGCGCCAGATCATGCCCGACGCGCGCGTTGCCCTCGGGGCCGGAGAAACGGTATTCGGGATGCACGACCGTGCGCCGGACGCTGCGATCGGCCTCGGCCCGGCCATTGCGCAGACCCGCGCGGAAACGCAGCTCGGCGTCGGGCACACGCGCACCGGAATCGCGGTCGAAAAGGCAGTGCGCTGCCGTCAGTACCAGGTTCGGCTCTATCAGCGCGCCGGAACAGAAGCCCCGCCGCCCGATGTCGATCCGGCCAACGGCCTCCCAGCCACGGCCCATCACGCCGTTTTCAAGCGCCACCAGCCGACCCCCTGCCGATCCGGCGCCGTTCTGTGCCTGGACGGGCTGTCCGACCGTCAGCAATGCCGCCGCTGCCATCCCGAGAATCCACCGCATCGCATACCCCGTCGCTATCATGCGAGGACAGGCTGGCAGGCGAGTGCGGCGGAAATCCGGCGCGCGCGCGGCGCAAAACCGTCAGCGGCGCCGCGCGTCGATCTCGGCTGTGATATTGAACAGGCGCGCGCTCATCTGCGTGCCAAGTTGCAGATCGCCCAGAATTACAGTGGTCTCGGCGCGGGTGTCATCGGTGATGACCCACTGGCGGAGTTCGATCGGATTGGCCGAAAACACCAGCCGTATGGTGCCGTATTCCGGGTGATCGGGGTCCTGCGCCACCACCGAAGTGGTATTCTCGTCGGCGAAGTGATCGACCACCATGCGCGCACGTGACAGATCCACATTCTCAGCCAGAATCAGGTTCAGCGGCGTGCGGCGCAGCGGGTACTGGTTTGGCGGCTGGTTAGAGCGTCCGTCAAACACCGCCAGTTGCCCGCCCGAAGCCATGACAAGGCTTTGCTCCGGGGGATCGTACTCGAACCGCACACGCCCGGGCCGGTGGATCATGATCCGCCCGGTCGAGATGGTGCCATCGGGGTTGATCTGCGTGAAATCCCCCCGCGCGGTGCTGAAGCTGTTGAAGTAGCGCGAAATCTCGGACAGCGGTATGCGGCTTTGGGCCAGCGCGGGCCGGGCCAGCGCAAGCGCGGGAAGAGATAGCAGAAGGGTGCGACGTGACATGCTCATGCTGTCTAGATACCGTTTTTGCTCGAACCGTAAAGCCACGATATGCTCACGGAGGGGACACAAGGCGGAGAGGTGCCGATCGTACAGGCGGCATGCCTCCCACCCGCCGCTCGTGGCGACAGAAAACCGGGACTTGCTCACGGAGTGCGCTACATCGGACCGAATATCGTGCCGACGCTGCCGCCCGATCAGCCGAGAATGGTCGTGCAGGGCCGTCGACCGGCGCGGATTCACCGACCTGTCTGGAGCTTGCAGACACCTATGGGACACCCGATCGCGCCCACTTCACCCATCGGTCGGTCGCTGGCCATCTATTACCGCGACACGGCGCGGACCGCGCGCATGGACCGCCTGCATGCCGACCTTGTCAAGCCGGGCGCGCGGGTCTTCGACATCGGCGCGCATGTGGGCGACCGGACCGGCAGCTTTCTCAGGCTTGGCGCCCGCGTCGTCGCGCTGGAGCCGCAGCCCAAGGTGTTCCGCGCCCTGCGGCTGATCTACGGACGCTGTGCGCGCGCCGTCTTGCTGCCGCTTGCCGTCGGCGCCACGCCGGGCGAAATCGTGCTGCACATCAACCGCCGCAATCCGACCGTTTCGACCGTGGAGCCGGGTTTCATCGCGGCCGCGTCGGGGGCGGCGGGCTGGCAGGGGCAGACCTGGGATCACCGCATCACCGTCCCGGTGACTACGCTGGACGCCCTTGTCGCGCGCCACGGCGCCCCTGATTTCGTCAAGATCGATGTCGAAGGGCATGAACTGGCGGTTCTTCAGGGCCTGAGCACCGCGCTGCCCGCGCTGTCGTTCGAATTCACCGTGATCGGACGCGCCACCGCCCATGCCTGCGTCGCCCGGCTAGGCGAACTTGGGCGCTACGAATACAACCTCAGCCACGGCGAGGAACATGCACTGCGCGCTGGCCGCTGGCTTGGCGCCGATGAATTGCGCGCGCGGATCGACGCACTCCCCGAGGCGGTGAATTCGGGCGATGTCTTTGCCCGTCGCATCGCCTAGGTTTCTCGCCCGAAACTGGAAACAACCTCCGAGCGACAGGCTTCGGGCGCCTCGACGGTCAGCCCGGCTTGCGCGACAGGAATGCCTCGACCGACTGGCGGTGCTGGCTGGTGGTGTAGCAGATCGCCTGCGCCTCGCGGCCAAGGGCAAAGATTTCGTCCGCCGAGCATTCAAGGCTCTGGTCCAGGATGGCCTTGGTCAGGGCAATCGCCGCCGGTGAACCCTGGCTGAGCTCGTCCGCCCAGGTCTGTGCCTGTGCCAGCAGCGCATCGCCCGCGCAGACACGGTCCACCAGCCCGATGGCCAGCGCCTCGTCGGCCTCCAGCACGCGCGCGGTCAGGATCAACTCCTTCGCCTTGACCAGCCCCACGCGACGGGGAAGGAAATACATGCCCCCCCCATCGGAAACCAATCCGCGTTTGATGAAGCTCATGGACATCTTCGCGCCCTCGGCGGCGATGATGAAGTCACAGGCCAGCGCCATGTCCAGCCCCAGACCAAAGGCCGCGCCGTTCATGGCAGCAATCACCGGCTTGGACATGGTGTGAATGACGGCGATCCCGCGATGGGTGCGTTTCTGCCGTTTCCAGCCGTTGAAGGCTACGTCGCCCACCGGAGCGTCCAGCCGCTCGCGCATGCCGCTGATATCGCCCCCCGCGCAGAAACCCTTGCCAGTGCCGGTCAGCACCACGGCGCGCACATCAGGGGCGCTGTCAGCCCATTCGAAGGCCGCAATCAGTTCCGCGCGCATCTGGTCGTTGATGGCGTTGCGCACATCCGGGCGGTTCAGCGCGATGGTGGCAATGCCGTTGTCCAGCGAGACGGCAATGAACTCGGCCGGGGCCGGGCTGGAGTCGGGGCGAAAATTCATGGCATCTTCCTCTTTCTTGCGTGACGCGCCGCAGCCCTGCGGCGGCGCCAGTAATCCGTGTCAGCGACCCGCGCCCGTGGCCGATGCGACCGCGACCGCCCCCACAAGCTGATGGCCGGTCATGATCTGGGCGCGCACCGCGCGCGCCTGAACCGGGTCCAGCGCGGTGGCGGCCAGTTCGTCGTATTTGGCAAACAGTTCCGCGTCGCTCAGCGGGTCATCCGGGTCGCCCTTGCGGGTGCGCTGGAAATGTTCCAGCACGCGCCCATCGGACAGGGTAACCTTCAGCCGGGCCATGCGCTTGCGGGGGTATTCGCGGGCGATATCCTCGGCGCTGGTGACGCTGACGCGGTCCATGAAGGCGCGGATATCGGCGCGGGCCATGGCTTCGGGGGTAAAGGCGGCAATGCGCACATCGCCCAGATGCAGCAACGCCGACATGCAGTATTGCAGGCTGAAACGCGCATCGCGCGGGCTGTTCACCGCCATCCGGTCGCAGATGGATTTCGTGGGGCCATAGCCTTCGA
>SKKS01000143.1 GCA_007123625.1 Paracoccaceae bacterium | reverse complement strand
TCTCATGCCGCGCGGTTTCCGGCTATGGCCTTGGGCGGGCCACCCGTCCCGGAGGCGCGGTCGCGCAGGACCACCAGCTCGTAGCGCATCAGCCCGGCGCGGTGGGCCTGTGTCAACGCGTTGCCGCCGATCATGTTGGCGAAGAGCGGCCACCGGCCCAGCCCCATTGCGTCGGCCAGTGGCCCCGCCGCGCGCAGCGCTTGGTCGCGCAGGCGGTTCAGGCGGAGGTACCTGCTCAGGTCCTGCCGTGCGACGGGTGAAAACCCCTGCGCCTGTGCCGCTGCGATCAACGCGGGCGCCGGGGACACATGCCCCAGCCGCCATCCCCGGCGGAATGCATCGAGCAAGCGGCGGCCCCGCGCAGGCAGCGTGACTTCGGGCGCGGCCAGCATGTCATCGACCACCACCAGCACCCCGCCAGGGCGCAGATGCGCCCGCGCCGCCGCCACGAAGGCGTCGGCGCTTGCGGTGTGGACATGGCTTTCGATGGCAATGACCAGATCGGCGCGCGGCAGGGTCGGTGGGCGGGTGAAATCGGACTGCACCACGCGCACCCGTTCCGATAGCCCGCGCGCGGCGGCATGGGCACGCGCCAGCCGTACCTGTTCGGCGCTGAGCGTCACGCCAGTCAGCGCGGCACCCGGCCAACGTGCGGCCAGATGGAACAGTGTCCCCCCCACGCCGCAGCCCAGATCGCAGACCTGCGCGGGCGCGCGGCCCAGCGCGGCCTCGGCCGCGTCGGCGACCAGTGTGTTGGCGTGGGCCGATGCCGCCTGAAGGTCGCGCACGCCCGCGCCCCAGAGCGGCCGGTGAATGGCCAGCGCCGCGCGGCTGCCGCCCAAGCTCAGGAACCGGCGCGTGCTGGCGTCGTAATACGCCGCTACCGAGTCGCTGCCCAAGCGGGCCCCATCGCGAGACCGGTCGAACCAGCGCACCATCCACGGCGCGGCAACCAAGGGCGCCACCACCGGCGCGACCATCGCCGCTGCCAGTCCCGCCGCTCCCGCGCCGGTTCCCAGCAGCATCTGCGGCACCGTGACTGCCAGCAGAATCGCACCGCCTGCCAGCGCCTCGGGCCGCCCCGGTGCCGAAGAGCGCGCGCGCATACTCGCGCCTGCGGGCTGCCAGCCGCAATCGCGCCCCGCCAGCACCGCCGCCACGAAGCCACTGCGCCGCACCATCGCCAGCGGCGCGAAAAGCGTTGTCTGCCAGATCTCGGCGCCAAAGGCCCGGCGCAGCACAGCCCGGCGCCACGGTGTCATCCGGCCCCGACCGCGCCAATACGCCAACGCGGCAGCTTTCGGCACCAGCAACAGCGCCAGCGTCGCCGCCAGCGGCCAAAGCGCCGCCCCCGTAGCGTGCACCGCCCCCGAGCCGAACAGTACCACCAGCGCCAGCCAGACCGGGGCCGACAGATAGCTTTGGATCCCCGCCAGCAGGTGCAGGCGGCTGGCCGGATGCCATCCGCGCGCGGCCACAAGGCGCAGGTGCTGAAGATTGCCCTGCGCCCAGCGGCGATCCCGGCGCAGATAATCCGCGACCGTTTCAGGCGCATCCTCGAAACTGCCGCGCGCATCCGGGTCAATCAGCACCTTCCACCCCGCGCGGCGCAGGCAGGCGGCTTCGATGAAATCATGGCTGAGCACCGGGCCGCCCATCGGCGCGCGCCCGGGCAGGTCCGGCAGCGGGGTCACGGCGGCCAGCGCGCGGGTGCGGATAAGCGCATTGTGGCCCCAGAAATTGCCCGCGTCGCCCGAAAGCCGCGCCAGCCCATGCGCAAACCCCGGGCCGCACAGCTGCACCGACAGCCGTTGCATCCGGGCCAGATGCGAGGTGCCGGGCCGCAACCGGATCGCGCATTGCACCAGTCCAAGGTTCGGGTCGGTGGCCATCTGCGTACGCAGGCGGCGCAGGCGGCGGGCGCAGAACCCGCTGTCGGCGTCAAGCAACAGGAACGTCGTGTACTCCGCGCCGTGGCGGGCGATCCAGTCGCTCAGATTGCCGGGCTTGCGGCCTTCGGGCCGGGGCCGGTTGCGATATCGGACATGGGGACCCAGGGCGGCAAAGGTCGCGGCCTCAACTGCGCGGGCATCCGTGCCCTGGGTGTCGGACAGGATGAAGATGTCGCAATCGTGGGACTGGCCGGTGCGCGCCAGACCTTCGGCCATCGCACGCACGCGGGCGGCGACTGGCGCCGGCGGCTCACCGCACATCAGCCACAAGACAGCGGTGCGCCCGGCAGGCGCCGCCGGGTGGGGCGTGGCATCGGCCGCGCGCGCAGGCCACACCCCGATCACCGCCGTCACCGCCGCCCCCGCAAGCCACAGCGCGTTGAGCGTGAACAGCGCCAGCACCAGCGCCGCCAGCCAAGGATTCGTCGCTGGCAGGTCCAGCCCCAGCGCCAGCAAGCCCACCAACGCCGCCGCCAGGATCGCAACAGCGGCCAGTTGCCGCCTGCGCGGGATGCTGAGCGCCTGCACCATCGCTCAGCGGCCCAGCGGCGGCCAGATACGCCCGAAAATGCCATCCCGCTTGATCGCGTGCTGAACAGTCGCGCCGACGTGCAGCAAGATCAGCGCCACCAGCACGAAACGCCCTGTGGTGTGAATGCTTTGCGCGGTCTCGGCCAGGCTGTCGGAACGCGGAATGAAGGACGGCAAGCCCAAGGCATCAAGCATTTCTACCGGGAACCCGCCCGCGCGGACACGCACATAGCCGCTGATCGTCATCACCAGCAGCATTCCGTAAAGTGCCCAATGGGCCGCTTTCGCCGCCGTGACCTGCCATCCGGGCATGTGTGCGGGCATGGGCGGCGCAGGCGTCATCACGCGCCACAGAATGCGCAGCACCACCAGCAGGAAAATGATCACGCCCCCGTTCTTGTGCACGATGAACAGCAAATCCTGCGTGGACCGCGCCAACCCCTCGCGCAACATGGTGTTGCCGATAGGAATGGTCGCGATGATCATGACCGCGGCAACCCAGTGCAGCAATCGCACCGGCATCGCATAGCGGGCAGATGCGGCGGGCAAGGTATCGGTGTTCTGCGAGGTCATGGTGCGCTCCTGTCCCGGGGCCGCCACGCACGGGATTGCCTGCGCGCGCGACCGAGCGGTGGGGTGTGACATAATGCCGAAGTGGTGAAGGCAAGTCACCCGGGCTGTTTTCCGCAATGCGCCTGATCACTGCCTCGTGACCGGACCTCCCCCGTTGACACGCGTATGACAGCACTAAGTCCCCGGCATGGTTGATCGACAACTTATGGAAAGAAGCACCACCCTGGCAGCCCTGCGCCCGCCACAACGCGCGGGCCTTGCGCTGTGGGCGTTGCTCGCGCTGCTGGCGGCAGCCGCCACGCTGATCCTGGCCGAGGCGGGCGGCGCGCGCGCGACCGGACCGGCGGTGCTGGTCACGCTGGCGGCCTGCGTCGCAGGGGGCTGGGCGATCCTGCGCGGGCTGGGCAGCGCGGCCTATCCGCATGACCGGCTGGGACTGTGCAACGGGGTGACCATGACGCGCGGCGCGGGCATTGCAGTTCTGGCGGGCCTTGCCGCCGTGCCGGGCGCGCTGGGCGGGGGCGGGGGCTTCGCCTGGGTCGTGGTGGCACTGGCGGCGACGGTGCTGGCGCTTGACGGGCTGGACGGGTGGCTGGCGCGGCGTTCGGGGCTGAAGTCGGTATTCGGCGCGCGCTTCGATGTCGAAGCCGATGTGGTGTTCGCCGTGGTCATGGCCGCGCTGGCGTGGCAAGCGGGCAAGGTGGGAATCTGGTTCCTGGCGCTGGGCCTGTTGCGGCCTGCGTTCCTTCTGGCTGGCGCGCGCTGGCCCGCGCTGCGCGCTTCCCTGCCCGACCAGCGCTGGCGCAAGGTCATGGCAGGGCTGCAGATGTCGGTGCAGGTGGCGTTGCTGACGCCGCTGCTGATGCCACCCTTGTCACATGCGGTTGGCGCTGTCATTCTGGCGGCCATGCTGATTTCCTTTGCCATCGATATCCGCTGGCTTGTGCGTCAGGCCCCGGCGGGCGCGCCATCTCAGGCGGGGTGATGCAGCATTCTGGCGCAGGTGCGGCAGGTCGTGCGCTGCTGGCGACGGCGCTTCTGTATCTGGTCCTGATCCAGCCGAACCACCCCGCAGCAATGACTTGGGGCGCGCTGGCGCTGTTCCCGCTGGAGCTTCCAGCGCTGCTGGCACTGTTGCTGGTCGTGGGGCGCGGGATGTTGGGTGCGGCGATCCGGGCGGCGCTTGTGGCGGTGCTGGTGCTGATCGCGGTGCTGAAATTTGCGGATTTCGGCACCTTCATCGCCTTCAACCGGGGCTTCAACCTGATCGTGGACTACAATCTGCTGCCCGCCGCGTGGGAACTGACGCGGGGCAGTTTTGGCACGCCGCTGGCCGCCCTCGCGCTTGCGTCCGCCGTGCTGGTCGTCCTGACGGTGGCAGCCGCGCTGTGGTGGGCGATGGCGGTCTGGGCGGCGCTTGGCCGGGCGCGATCCCTCCGGCTGGGCGCGGCGGTGCTGCTGATCCCGGCGGTTGCGGTGGCGGTGGCCGAGATCGGTCAGGCGCGCCGCGCGTGGTCCTTGCCACCTGCGGTCGCACAGGCGATCCCCGGCGCCGCCTTTACCGCACGGGTGGCGCTGGAACGCGCGCAGCAGGTGCGCGACACGCGCGCCGACCTTGTTGCATTCCGCGAAGCCGCACGGCAGGACCCCTTGACCGGCGTCGCACCGCTCTTCGATCATCTGGGCGACCGCGACCTGATCATGATCTATGTCGAAAGCTACGGGCGGTCGAGCTTTCAGAACCCGCTCTACATCGATACGCACACCGACACCCTGCGCGGGATCGAGGATGATCTGGCCACACGCGGTCTTGCCACACGTTCCGGATGGAGCCGCGCGCCGATGGTCGGCGGGCAAAGCTGGCTGGCGCATGGCTCGGTCGCATCGGGCATGTGGCTGGACACGCAAGGGCGCTATCGCGCGCTGCTGGCCAGCCCCCGCCGCACGTTGCTGCACTATGCCCAGGGCGAAGGGCGGCGCACCGTGGCGATCAAGCCCGCGCATGTCTTTCCCTGGCCCGAAGGCGCGTATTTCGGCTTTGACGCGATCTATAACGCGCCCGATCTGGGCTATGCGGGCGAGCGATTCAATTGGGTGACCATGCCCGACCAGTTTACCCTGCACGCGCTGGATCGGCTGGAGCGTGCGCAACCACAGGGCGCGCGCACGCCGCTGGTGGTGCAGGTGGCGCTGGTGTCGTCGCACGCGCCGTTCCTGCCGGTGCCACCGGTGATCGAATGGGAGGAGATCGACGACGGCACGGTGTTCAACCAATGGGCCAGCACCGGCGACCCACCCGAAGTCGTCTGGCGCGACCACGACCGCGTGCGCGAGAAATTCCGCCTGGCGATTGACTACAGCCTGCAGGCCGTGGGCGCCTGGGCCGCACACCATGCAGACGACCCGCCGCTGATCGTCATGCTCGGGGATCATGAACCCGCGCGGTTCATTGCGGGGGTCGACGGGTTCGACGTTCCGGTGCATGTGATCGGCCCGCCCGATCTGGTGGACCGCTTCGCCGTGCTGGGCTGGGAGCCGGGCATGGTGCCCGAAGCCGACGTCCCCGTGCTGCGCATGGACCGGATGCGCGATGCGCTGCTGCGCGTGCTTGGCAGCGGTGTGCGATGAGCACGCACCGCATGCGTGGCGCGGCGCGTCTGGTCATCACGCTGGGGGCGCTGGCACTGGTGGCGGGCGTTCTGGGCACCGCCGAGATTGCGGCGGCGCTGCGCGGGGTCGCGCCGGGATGGGCGGCGCTGGCGGTCGCGGCGCTGATGGCGCAAATCGTGCTGTCGGCGCTGCGCTGGCACCTGACCGCGCAGGCGCTTGGGCTGACGATCACCCCACGCGCGGCCGTGGGCGAATAT
>SKKS01000471.1 GCA_007123625.1 Paracoccaceae bacterium | reverse complement strand
GGAATTCTCAAGACAAAATCCAAGAACCTTCCAGCTCCAGAACCCCGCCCGACCCAGCAGCACCTCTGCGCCGCCGGTGAGCGCTATCTAGTAAACCAAACAAACCACCGCAAGAAGAAAATCACCGCGCAACGCGAAAAAAGTGCTTATGACCATACGTTGCGCCAAAAGCCATTGCGGCGCAACGAAAATCCACGAGAGGTCAGCTTTGCGAAGCGAAGTTGCGCAGTCGGTGAGGGGCCGGAACAGGCGGGTGGCGGGGCTGATTCTGCGGTGGTTTTTCGGCGCTTCCGTCGTGGACGCAGCAGGAATCACGGACCCCACATACTGACCCCTTGGCGACCCTCCCGCAGCGCGAACTTCTGCAAGACAACAGAAACATGATATAGTAATATACGCATGTTTCGTTTGCACAGGTATCGGGAGGAAACCACATGACGCGAACACTGGCCCTGGCCCTGGCGGTCACTCTGGGTGCAACACCGGCGCTCACCGACAGTTTTGCCACGCATGAACTGGACGAGAGCTTCGACGATGCCGCCTTTGCGCTGGAATCGGAGATCGTGGCGCATGGCCTCGTCATCGACCTCGTCAGCCATGTCGGCCCGATGCTGGCCCGCACGAAGGAAGATGTCGGCGGCACGGTCGACCTGTTTGACGACGCGCGCATCTATATCTTCTGTTCGGCCACAGTCTCGCGCGCGGTGATGGAGACCGATCCCATGAACCTGCGACACTGCCCCTATGGCATTCATCTGTATTCCATGGCCGACGGCGGCGCGGTGACGGTCGGCCACATTGTCTATTCCGATGACAGCATGGCACCGGTGAATGACCTTCTCGCAACCATCGTCGCAGGCGCCTTCGCGCTGGACTGACCCCGCGGATGACCGCGTCCTGATAACATTGATTTCATTTGAAGGTTTTTCGCGCGGCGGCTTAGGACGCGCCGCCGCGCGGGCAACCCCGCCTCACATTGATTTGCCAATGAACCAACCCGCCGTGGCGGCGTAGTACTCGATGTTAACGCAATGCGGGCCTTGGCCTGCGCAACAACACGGGAGAAACGCATGTTTCGCACGACTGCACTCGCAACCGCCGCCGCAGCCCTGATGGCCTTTCCGATGGCTGCTTCCGCTGACGACATCGTGGATACCGCCATTGCCAATGGCAACTTCACCACTCTGATCGCCGCGGTTCAGGCCGCCGGGCTGGAAGAAACCCTGCGCGGCGACGGACCGTTCACGGTCTTCGCACCGACCGACGAAGCGTTCGCTGCTCTGCCCGAAGGGACTGTCGAAGCCCTGCTGGCCGATATCGAAGCCCTGACCGCGATCCTGACCTATCACGTGGTACCGATGCAGGTCACGTCGATGGACCTGAGCGAAGACACCCCCGCTGCCACCGTCAACGGCGAAGCGCTGACCTTTGACTTGTCCGATGGCGTGCGGATCAACGACACCGCGCTGGTGACGCTGGCCGACGTGCAGACATCGAATGGCGTGATCCATGTGATCGACGCTGTCCTGATTCCCTGATCGCACACGCTTGACGGAAATTCAGCGCCCCGCCCGGTTTCGGGCGGGGCGTTTTCGTTCCAGCGCCCACATTCGCGCGGCGCTTCAACGCCGCAGCCCGGGTGACTGTGTGATCGCGCAGAGCAACTCGAACATCAGTGATGCCCCGAGATACGCAGTCGCGCCGGTGGGATCGAACGGCGGCGAGACCTCGACAAGATCGGCGCCGACGATATCGACCCCCGCCAGCAGCCGCGCCACTTCGAGCGCGGTCCAGGAAGTCGGCCCGCCGACTTCGGGCGTACCGGTGCCGGGCGCAAAGGCCGGGTCGACGAAATCGATATCATAGCTGACATAGGTCGGCCCGGTGCCGACGATGCCGCGCGCTTCCTCCATCACATCGGCGGGGGGGCGGGTGTGGAACTCCTCGATCGGGATGATGCGGATGCCGGATGCACGCGCGAAATCACGGTCCTCGCTGTCATAGGCGGTACCGCGAATGCCGATCATGCACACGCGCGCAGGGTCCAGCAGCCCCTCTTCGACGGCGCGTCGGAACGGGGTGCCGTGCGTATACATCTGCCCGCCGAAATAGCTGTGGAACAGGTCGGTGTGGCTGTCGAAAAGGATCATGCCCAGCGGGCGATCCTGTGCCAGGGCGCGCAGGATCGGCAACGTGCACAGATGGTCCCCGCCCGCGGTCAGCGGAATGATCCCGGCGGCGCGCACGCTTGAATAATACGCCTGGAACCGGCGCAGGCTGTCGTCGACGCTGGCGGGGTTGGGCGCCACATCGCCCAGATCGGCGCAGTTCAGGACCTCGAAGGGCCGGATCCCGGTGATGCCATGCTGCGCGCGGATCATGGTCGAGGCATCGCGCAGCGCGCGCGGCCCGTGGCGTGGGCCGGGTCGATTGGTGGTGCCGCCGTCCCAAGGGGCGCCAATCAGCCCGACCTGCACCTGCTCAAGGCGCGGATCCTCGGGCGTC
Source organism: Paracoccaceae bacterium (assembly GCA_007123625.1). Classification (GTDB taxonomy): domain Bacteria; phylum Pseudomonadota; class Alphaproteobacteria; order Rhodobacterales; family Rhodobacteraceae; genus Rhabdonatronobacter. The sequence continues at coordinate 3,445 of SKKS01000471.1, read as the reverse complement.
ACCACCGGGAGGCGCATGAAACTTGCAACCCCCGCGAAACGCGGCAACACGAAGCCCGAAACGGGCTGAAAGTAGTTCTTGTCGGTCATGGCACCCTCTGTCAAATCTCGCCGACATGTAATCAGGCGGCAGCGTGACTGTCACCACCCCCCGGCAAAGCAGAAGGCAGGATCATGGACAGCAAAACGGCAATCGTCACCGGCGCGGCGCGCGGCATCGGGCTGGCCACCACGCAACTGTTCCTGCGCGAAGGCTGGAATGTGGCGATGATCGACCGCGACGCCCCCGCGCTGGAAACGGCAGCCGCGGGGCTGGAGGGCGCGCAGCCCTTTCTGTGCGATGTGTCCGACCCCGAACAGGTGGCCGCCACCGTGCCCCGAATCGACGCGGCCTTCGGCGGGATCAACGCGCTGATCAACAACGCCGGGGTCGCCGATTTCGGCCCGATCGCCGAAACCGACTTCGCCCGCTGGCGGAGGGTGATGGAAACCAACCTCGACGGCGTGTTCCTGATGAGCCAGACCACCCTGCCGCAATTGCGCGCGCGCAAGGGCGCGATCGTGAACATCGCCTCGATCTCGGGGTTGCGCGCCTCGACCCTGCGGGTGGCCTATGGCACGTCCAAGGCCGGGGTGATCCAGTTGACGAAGCAACAGGCGGCGGAACTGGGCGAGTTCGGCGTGCGCGCGAATTGCATCTGCCCCGGGCCGGTGCGCACGAAGCTTGCCATGGCCGTGCACAGTCAGGAGATCATCGACGCCTATCACGATGCGATCCCGCTGAACCGCTATGGCAGCGAAACGGAAATCGCCGAGGTGATCGTGTTCCTGTGCTCGGATCGTGCAAGTTATGTCACGGGTCAGGTCATCGCGGTCGATGGCGGGTTCGAAAGCACCGGTGTCGGCCTGCCCGCGCTGCGCGCCTGAGTCCACTCCGGCGCCCTTGCCGGGAACAGGCGGAAGGGGGCTCCCGCCCGCCGACAGCCGCATCAAAGATGCTGCTGCGCCGGTTGGGCCAGGCCGGGGGCCTTGCCCCCGGACCCCGGACAGCGCACCAAGGGCCCCTAATTTGCGGACCAGACCATGCGCACGGCGGGCAGATCGGGCATGAGCAGGCAGCGCCCGTCCTCCAGATACAGATGATCGCCGCCGCGCAGCGCAATCGCCCCGCCCGGCGCCACCTCCTCCGGGGTATGGCGCCCTTCGGCCACGGCGGCGCGAATCGCGGCTTCGTCCGGGGACTGAAGCGGACCCGGGTCAAGCAGCGCATCGACCATGATCTGTAGCTGCACCAACCCGCGCCGATGATACCGCAAGGGCTGCCGGGGATCGCGGTTTTCCAGGATCGCGACTTCGCCCCGCGGGTGCGGGACAAAGCTGTCAGGACAATCGCCGGGATGTGTTTCGGGCAAGACCACGTCCCCCAGCGGGCCCATCGCGGCGCCGATGCCGGGAATGAGCGCTTCCAGCCGCGCTATCTGGCCGGAAATGTCAGTCCAGTCGGACGCGACCTGCGGATGCGGGGCAAAGGCCCCGGCGATCCCCTCCAGCAGGTCGGCCAGCGACACCTGCGCCACAGCAAACTCCGCCAGCCGTGCGAGTTCGAACTGGAACCACGCATAATTCTGCTGTCCCATCTGGAAATACAGCGCCTCGAATTCGATCAGTCGGCGCAGCACCCCGGCATCGTCGAACGCGGGCGGCACCCCGGCGGTAACCGGCGCCAGTTCGGGGTGATGCGCGGCCAGATAGGCAGCCATGAAGCTGTTGGCGACAAGCTCGTCCAGCCAGCGCAACGCCGGGCGCATGCCCATATGGTCGGAAATGACGTGTCCTGCCTCGTGCAGCGCCAACGCGGCATTCAGCGTCATCGCGTCCAGCCCCCAGCGGTCGAACCCCGGATGGCTGTCCAGATGACGCGGCATGACGATCAGCCCGCTGGGCCATTCGGCAAAGGGCGTGGGCCAGGGAACGGGATAGGGGTAATCGTGCGCGTCCAGCACGGCAAGCAGCATCTCGCCGTCATAGCCGAGCTGTTCGCGGAACCAGGCCACCCCGCCCATAAGCATCCGATGATAGACGGCGGCCTCGGTCCCGGCGCCGACGGAATGCAGCATCGGCGGGTCGCCGGGTACCATCGCCAGGCCGCGCGCCTCGATCCGGGCGCGGATGGTCATGGCGCCACCAAGCGGCATGATCGCCGACGCCGGGTCCGCAGCAAGGGGTGCGTGCGCCGATACCGCGTGCCAGGGCGCCGCGCCCTCTTGTGCAAGCGCCTCTCCGACCCAAAGAAACCCCAGAACGCCCGCAGCCAGTGTCACTCCCCGGTACACGGCACCGTTACACATTGCCACTTCCCTTGTCATCCACCGCTTGACTCGTCCCCGTTGCCGGCGAAAATCCGCTGTCGAATACTGTCAGCAAGAGCCTTTCATGCGCAATTTCTTTTCTCTTCTCACCCTCACCTGCCTGAGCCTTTCCACACCATCCACGGCCCACGCCGACCGGCTGGTGGCACGGGTCAGCATCGGGTCACAGACGATGCATGTCTATCACCACGGGCAATTGATCCATGAATGGCCCGTGTCCACCGCCCGCAGCGGCAAGATCACGCCAACCGGCCAGTGGACCGCGCAATGGCTGTCGCGCAGCCACCGCTCCAGCCGCTACAATGACGCGCCGATGCCCTATGCTATCTTCTACAGCGGTCATTACGCGATCCACGGCACCGACCAGATCAGCCGCCTGGGGCGCCCCGCGTCGGCCGGATGCGTCCGGCTACACCCCGATAATGCCCGCGTGCTGTTCGAAATGGCCCGGACCGAGGGGCTGGACCACACCACCGTGGTGGTCGTGCACTGAAGCGCACCAACCGGGGGCGGCGTGATCGCCGCGCGCCCTCGCCTGCGACCACCGCCTGAGTCTTCCGGGCAACAGGCGCGCCGCCCCGATATGGTGGGCGCGTTTTCACGCTACCCAATCCCTCGCGGCGCTCCTATAGTTGTGCGGCCAATTCCGCCCAGCAACGCAAGGGAGAGGTCATGCGCTGTCCGTTCTGCGGCAACATCGACACCCAGGTGAAGGACTCGCGCCCGGCCGAAGACCATGTCGCCATCCGTCGCCGCCGGTCCTGTCCGGCCTGCGGCGGGCGCTTCACCACATACGAACGGGTGCAGCTGCGTGATCTGGTGGTGGTCAAGACCAGCGGACGCCGCGAACCCTTCGACCGCGACAAGCTGGAGCGCTCGATCCGCATCGCCATGCAGAAACGCCCGATCGAACCCGAACGCATCGACCAGATGATTTCGGGCATTGTGCGGCGGCTTGAAAGTCTGGGCGACACCGATGTGCCGTCACGGACCATCGGCGAGATCGTGATGGAAACTCTCGCGCGGATCGACACCGTGGCCTATGTCCGCTTTGCCAGCGTCTACAAGAACTTCCAG
>SKKS01000231.1 GCA_007123625.1 Paracoccaceae bacterium | reverse complement strand
CGACGGCCTGTAACCCGGCGCAACACCCGGCCGCAAAAGGCCCGTGCGCGGCAGACGCGGCTGCCCGAATGCATCCGGCAGGTCAGTCGAACAACCGGAACACCGCACCGCGCATCAGGCCGTCGATCACGGCCCGCGTGACATGTCCGGTCGGCGCCATCCCGTTGTCTTCCTGCCATTCCGCCAACGCTGCGCGGGTATCGACATCGAAACTGCCATCGGTGGCGCCGGTGTTGTAGCCCTCGCTGCGCAACTGCCGTTCGATCAGCACACGCGTCAACTGTCCCAATGCCAGCGCCTGTTCCTCGTCGCGGTCCTGTGCAACGAGGTCAGGCGACACCCCGGGCTCGGGTTCAGGTTCGGGCGCCGGGCGGGCGGCCGCGTGCAGCGCATCCAGACGGCTGCGGGCATTTGCGGCATTCGCGCCATCGGGCCATTCGGCCAGGAAGCGCTCATAGGCAGAGATCGTATCAATGGCGCGGGCATCAGCCCAGTCTGCGCGCTCGCGCTCGGCGCGGACACGTGCGCGCTCGGCCTCGATCGATCCAATGCGTTCGCGGGCCAGATCGGCGAATAGTCCCTGCGGGTGGCGGTTGAGGTAGGCGCGCAACCCGGCCTCGTCACCCGCGGCACCGGTTTCGGCCCAGAAGGCGCGGTCGCGCTGTTCCTCGGCGGCGCGGCGCTCGCGGTCCTCGGCTTCGATCTCGGCGGCGCGCCGCGCGGCCTGGGCGTTCAATTGAAATATCTGGTCCCGGGTTATGAAGCCTGTGTCCTCATACCCGTTCTGGGCTTGCCACAGCCGGAGTGATCCGCGGGTGCCAGGCCCGAAAATTCCATCGATTCCGCGGGTATTGAAACCCAGCAGCGTGAGGTCGCGCTGGATCGCACGGCGTTCATCGCGGGTCAGGCCCAGTGCCTCCTCGATGGTTTCGGGTGTGGTTTCCAGCGCTTCGATGGCGCTGCGTGCCGCCTCGACGAAGCCACCGGACGGGAAGGCTTCAAGGTAGTTGTCATAGGCTTCGACGGTGTCGGCCTGTTGCGCATCGGCCCATGCCCGGCGGTCGGCCTCCAGTGCGGGTTCGAACCCTTCGGGCAGAAAGGTCAGAAAGGGCGGGTCGAAACCCTCGATAGTCAGAGTGCGGGTCTGGCGGACAACACCGCCCAGATTCGTGCCTGGCACCATGGCCTCGCGCAGGAACCCGGTGATCTGGCCCACCGGACCGTGCACCAGGCTGACCCCCTGTGGCACATCGATCCTGTCCGGCAAGCCCCCGGTCAGCCCGTCGCCGGGGGTGCCCGGAAAACTGCCCTCGGCCAGCGCCACCACCGCGCCGCCCTGGATGCCCGATGCCACCGACAGCACCGTTTCCAGCCGGACCCCCGCGTTGTCGATGGTCGCCAGATCGGGGCTTTCGGCTTCGGACCCCATCAGCCAGACCCCTTGCGCCCCGTGCAGCATATGACCGGAAAAGACAATGACCACACGCTCGCGCTGCTGCTGTCGCAGGTTGCGCGACAGGCGCGACAAGGCGCTGCGAATCTCGGCCGCGCTCAGGTCGCTGGCGATTTCCACATCGAACCCGGCGGCGCGCAGGCGGGTTTCGGCGGCCAGCACCTGCCCGGCACCGCGTGCATCGCGCAGGGACTCATAGTCCTCGTTGGCGATAATCAGCGCAAGCCCGGCTGCCGACACCGGGAGCGACAGGGCCAGCGACACCACACAGATCGACAGCAATCGAACAAGCATCCACACCTCCGTTCGCAAGGGCAGAAAGGGTCAGCCCTGGTCATAACTGCGCAGATCCTCGATCACCTTGCCATCGTTCGGCAGGGTGCCGGGAGGCACCAGTTCGACCTTGCCCCGCAACTTGAGTGTATCAAGGACGGTGCCCTCATACAATTTGGGATTGCTGGCGCGGGTTTCGATCCGCACGGTCATCACGTCCATTTCACCTTCGCGGGTGGCGATGACACGCGCACGGTGGACCTCTTCATGGTGTGAGACGAAGGCCGCGACCTGCTCGGGACGCACGAACATGCCCTTGATCTTGGTGGTCTGGTCAGCCCGGCCCATCCAGCCCTTGATCCGCATGTTGGTGCGCCCGCAAGGGCTTTCACCGGGCAACACGGCGGACAGATCACCGGTGGCGAACCGGATCAGCGGATAATCGGGGTTGAGCGTGGTGACGACGACCTCGCCGACCTCGCCTTCGGGCACCGGATCGCCGGTGCCGGGGCGGACGATCTCCACGATCACGCCTTCGTCCACGACCATCCCCTCCATCGCGTCGGTTTCATAGGCGATGTTGCCCAGGTCGGCGGTGGCATAGCACTGGCGGCAGGTGACGCCCCGGTCGGCGTACTCTTGGCGCAAGGACGGAAACAGCGCGCCCCCGCCCACGGCGGCGCGGGTGATCGACAGGCGCAGGCCCATCTCGTCGGCCTTGTCGAGGATGATCTTGAGGTAATCGGGCGTGCCCGCGTAGGCAGTGGTGCCGATGTCGGCGGCGGCACGAACCTGAAGCTCGGTCTGTCCGGTGCCGGCAGGGAACACAGTCGCCCCCACGGCGCGGGCGGCGTTTTCGAACATCATGCCGGCAGGCACGAAGTGATAGGAAAAACAGTTCTGCACGATATCGCCTGCGCCGATACCCAGCGCATGCAGGAACCGGCCCAGCCGCCACCAGTCATGCCCCGTACGCCCCGGTTCGTAGATCGGGCCCGGCGACTGGAAGATGTGTTCGAACCCGTGCAAGGGCTGCGCGGCGAAACCGCCCAGCGGCGCATGATCGCCCTGCGCGCCCACCAGCGCCGACTTGCGCAGCACCGGCAGACGCGACAATGCGACGGGGGTGGTGATGTCGGCCGCATCGACACCGGCCAGCGCGGCGGCAAAGCCCTGCGTGCCCTGCGCGCGGGCAATCTGCGCGGACAGGTCACGCGCAAGATCGGTGGCGCGGGCGTCGGCGCTGCGTGTTTCCAGAGATTCGAAGAAGCTTGTCATGGCGTCACACGCGGTTGGCGAGGGGTTGAGGCCGGCTTGTCCGAGCGGGGTCACGCCAGCCACCGCTTGCGGCGGCGATAGCTGCGCACCTCGCGGTAGCTTTTGCGCCCGGTGTCGGACATGCCCAGGTAGAATTCCTTCACATCCTGGTTTTCACGCAGTTCCTGCGCGCCGCCCTCCATCACAACACGCCCGTTTTCCAGGATGAACCCGGTATGGGCGTAGCGCAGGGCGACATTGGTGTTCTGTTCGGCCAGCAGGAACGTCACGCCCTGTTCGGTGTTCAGCCGTGAGACGATCTCGAAGATCTGTTCCACAAGCTGCGGCGCCAGCCCCATGGACGGCTCGTCCAGCAAGATCATCTGCGGGCGCGACATCAGCGCGCGACCGATGGCGGTCATTTGCTGCTCCCCGCCCGAGGTATAGCCCGCCTGCGACTTTCGGCGCTCACGCAGGCGCGGAAAATAGTCATAGACCAGTTCCAGATCCGCCGCCGTCGCACCGCGCCCGTCCTTGCGGGTGTAGGCACCGGTGAGCAGATTCTCCTCGACAGTCAAGTGTTCGAAACAGTGGCGCCCCTCCATCACCTGGATCACGCCGCGATTCACCAGATCGGCGGGGCTGAGGTTGACCACGTTCTCGCCGTCATAAAGGATCGAACCCTTGGTGACCTCGCCGCGTTCGGAGTGGATCAGGTTGGAAATCGCCTTGAGCGTGGTCGATTTGCCCGCGCCGTTGCCACCCAGAAGCGCGGTTATCCCGCCCTTGGGTACGGTCAGGCTGACGCCCTTGAGCGCCAGAATGACGTGATTGTAAAGCACCTCGATGTTGTTGACTTCCAGAAGCGCCGTCTTGGTGGGGGCTGCATCGAGCATGGGTCAGGACCTTCGCTGCGGGTCTTGGGTGGCGGCCCAGGTGCGGGGCCGCCGTTTGCTTGGCCTCAGTTCAGGCAGGCCGGTTCGATGTTGTTCTCGGCGGCATAGGCCAGCGAGTCCTCCATCACCATTTCCATGATCAGCTCACGGTCGGGCATGATCCAGTCGGTGATCAGGTTCCATTCGCCAGCATTGGCATCCCACTGCTGAATCATGGCCTGGCCGGACCCGCCGTGGTTCTGGCAGCTGACCTCGAACGGGGGGCCGAAGTTGGGCAGGCCCAGTTCGGCCATCCGCTCTTCGGTGATGACCAGATTGGCCATGCCGTCGCGCATCATTGCGGGCGTGATCGCAGCAACCCCGTGGATTTCCTGCGCCGTGCGCACGGCTTCGACCGCCAGCATCGCCGCATACATGCCACGCGAATACAGCACGGTGCCGACCTCATCGCCGGTGCCCGCGGCCCGGCCACGGTCGTAGACGTATTCCTTGAGATCGTCATAGACCGGGTAATCCATCCCGGTGCCGTGCATGGCGAGCGATTTGTACCCATGCGCCCCCGTCCCTGACGGACGCACGTCCTGTTCGGAGCCGGACCACCACACGCCGATGAAGTTCTCCATCGGGAAGCGGATGTTGGCGGCTTCCTGAATCGCGGTCGGGTTCATCACGCCCCAGCCCCACATGATCACGTAATCGGGCCGTTCACGCCGGATCTGCAGCCACTGGCTGCCCTGTTCCTGACCGGGGCTGTCCACACCGATGGTCAGAAGCTGGTAGCCAAGGTTCTCGGACAGGCGCGTCAGCGTGGGGATCGGTTCCCGCCCATAGGCAGAATTGTGGTACAGAAGGACGATCTTCTTGCCGTCCAGGCTGCCTTCGTTTTCCTCGAGCAGGTAGTTGATGATCACGCTCGCCCCGTCCCAATAGTTTGCGGGGTAGTTGAAGGTCCAGTTGAACACCTCGCCATTCACAGCAGACGTGCGACCGTATCCCATCGTGTGCATGGGGATCTGGTCCTGCATGGTGCGCGGGATCAGCTGATAGGTGATGCCGGTCGACAGCGGTTGCAGCACCAGCGGGTTTTCGCCACGAAGGCCCTGATAGCATTCGACGCCGCGCTCGGTGTTATAGGCGGTTTCGCATTCGCTGTAGCGGATCGGCACCCCGCCGATACCGCCGTCACGTTCATTGATGAGCGTGAAATAGTCGGCGTAGCCATCGGCGAAGGGAATGCCGCCGGGCGCGAAGGGTCCGGTGCGATAGCTCATGTTCGGCAGGAACAGCGATTCCGCTACGGCCGGCGCCGCGGCGGTCATGGTGACCGCAAGAGCCGCAGCCAGTCTGGTCATCTTCATTGGTATCTCCTCCCACATTGGACGACGTTTTCGTGTGCGCGCCTGACCCGGTGCGCAGGGTCGGTGCCGCCCCCGGTCAATACGGGAACGGCCAGAGCCGAAGCTTTTCCTTGATCGTGCGCCACAACGCAGCGATTCCGTGAGGCTCAAGGATCAGGGTCACGATGATCAGCGCCCCGACGATCATGATTTCCAGATGCGCCGCCAGATCGGTGGGCCAGCCAAGGTTGTCCACCAGCATGATCTTCAGCAGCACCGGCCCGGCGATCAGGAAAAACGCCCCGGCAAAGGCGCCGAATATCGACCCCAGCCCGCCGATGATAACCATGAACAGAACCAGGAACGACTTGTCGATCCCGAACGCCTCGCCTGCTTCGGCGGCGCCCAGATAGACGGCGAACAGCAGAGCGCCCGCGACCCCGATATAGAAGGAGGACACCGCGAAGGCGGTCAGCTTCGACCACAGCGGGTTCACGCCGATGATCTCGGCGGCGATGTCCATGTCGCGGATCGCCATCCACTGCCGACCCAGCGCGCCGCGCGTCAGGTTGCGCGCCAGCCACGCCAGCACCACCAGAAACACAAGGCAGACCATGTACATGGACACCGCGCTGGCCGAGGCCCCGGTAACCGGAATGCCGAACACCGTGCGCGTCGGCGCCGAGATCATGCCGGTGGGCGAGTAGTTGAAGAACCACGGCGTGCGGGTGAACAGCCAGATCAGGAAGAACTGCGCCGCCAGCGTCGCCACCGCCAGATAGAACCCCTTGATCCGCAGCGAAGG
>SKKS01000217.1 GCA_007123625.1 Paracoccaceae bacterium | reverse complement strand
GCAGGAGATTGAAGCGGAGATCGGCGTGACAGCTTCGGTGGGGCTGTCGCACAACAAGTTCCTGGCCAAGAGCGCCTCGGATCTGGACAAGCCGCGCGGCTTCTCGGTGATCGGCCGGGCCGAAACGGCGGCGTTTCTGTACGGCAAGCCGGTCGGCATGATCTGGGGCGTGGGCGCCGTGCTTGAGGCGCGGCTGCAGGCCGAGGGGATCCGGCGGGTCGACGACCTTCTGGTGCGGGACAAGGCCGATCTGGTGGCGCGCTTCGGGGGGATGGGCGCGCGCCTGTGGCATCTTGCCCGGGGCGAGGACACCCGCACGGTCACCCCCGACGCGCTGGTGAAGTCGATTTCGAAGGAAACCACCCTGCCCGAGGATGTCACCGACCCGGATTTGATCGACGGGCATCTGTGGCGGCTGGCCGAGCAGGTCGCGGACCGCGCCAAGGCGCGCGCGCTGGCGGGAGAGGTGGTTATGCTGAAGCTCAAGCGTGCGAATCATCGGATCCTGAGCCGCAGGGTCACGGTGTCGGAGCCGGTGCAGTTGGCCGATACGATCTATCGCCATGTGCGGGCGTTGTTCGACCGGGTGGGCGATGGCGGGCCTTTTCGGCTTATCGGGGTGGGGATTGCGGGGCTGGCCCCCGCATCCGGCGCGGACCCTATGGCCGATCTGGCCGATCCGGACGCGCCCCGGCGCGCCGCCGCCGAACGGGCGCTGGACCGCATTCGCGCACGCTATGGCGCGGGCGCGATCATCAAGGGGCGTTCGCTGCGGTGAGGCGGTGTTCGGGGGCCCGGGCTTATTCCGCTGCGAGTGGCAATACCTGCCCCGCGCCGGATCCGAGGGCCGCTAGTTCGCCCACAACCCGGTTCATCAGCGCCTGAAAGTCAGCGAAACCGCTGTGCGGCTCTACCCTTGCTTCGTCCAGGTAAAGGGTGCGGTCGATTTCGACCTGGACGGCATGCATGTTCATGGACGGGCGACCGTAGGCCTGCACCACGTGCGCGCCGGCGAAGGGCGCGTTGCGCGCCACGCGCAGTCCGGCCGCACGAAAGGCCGCTTCGACGGCCTCGACCACCCAGGGCGCGGCCGCTGCGCCGAACCGGTCGCCGACCACGACATCCGGGCGGTCTCGGCCCCTGCGCAGGTCGTTGCCCACGGCCTCGTGCGGCATGGAGTGCATGTCCAGAAGGATCGTCTGGCCGAAGCGGGCGCGCTGGGATTGAAGAAGCGTGTCGAGCGCGCTGTGATAGGGGCGCCAGAATTGCGCGATGCGGCGCTCGGCCTCGGCCCGGGGCAGTTTCCCGCGATAGATCGCGCGTCCGCGTGACACCACCCGCGGGATCACACCCAGCCCCGCCGCGACCCGCGGGTTCAGCGACACGCGCCCGACCCCGTCGATCAGCGCGGGATCGAGTTCACCCGCCGCGCGGTTGTAATCCACATAGGCGCGCGGCACGCCCCCCAGCAGCAGCGGCGCGCCTTGTTCGGGTGCAGCACGCAGCAACAGGTCGACATAGGCATCTTCGGACGAGCGCAGCGCGCAGATATCCAGCGGGCTGGCCCGGAGCAGGTCCGCAGGATAGTCCCGTGCGCTGTGCGGTGACGCGAACACAACACACGAGGTGACCCGCTTGGGCTGGACCAGTTCAAAGGGCGTCATCAGGGCGCGCGCTCCGCTTGCAAGTACCCGAGTATAGCGTGGATCGAAGCAATGCCAAAACCCCTTGATCCTTGCCGCAAGTCCTTTTATACGCCGCACGGTCGATACGGTTTGACGCGGGGCCATCTGTTGCGGTTTGCAATGGCGATTCTCCGGTCATCGTTCGGGCGCGTAGCTCAGTGGTAGAGCACTACGTTGACATCGTAGGGGTCACAAGTTCGAACCTTGTCGTGCCCACCATTTGCCCCGCCATGTGGCGGGGTGTATTTTTCGAAAGGCGCCTGGCGCCGCGATAAGGAGAAGGCCGATGAAGGTCAGGAATTCGCTCCGGTCGCTCAAGCAGCGCCACCGCGATTGTCAGATCGTGCGCCGCAAGGGCCGGGTGTACGTCATCAACAAGACCCAGAAGAAATTCAAGGCGCGTCAGGGCTGATCCCGCGCGACACTTGGTCGGACTTGCCAGCCGCCGGGGTTTTCCCCGGCGGTTTGCGTTTGGCGGGCAACGGGCGGTGCGCGACCTGTTGCCGTGTTCAATTGTTCCCCCGGCGGGACACAAGACGAGGCCCGGACGCCATTTCTGGCGCCCGGGCTGTTTCAGGTCGGTGCAGGTCGCGCTGGGTCAGGCCAGATCGAAGCGATCCGCGTCCATCACCTTGGACCAGGCGGCAGCAAAATCGGCGACGAACTTCGCTTTGCTGTCATCCTGCGCGTAAAGCTCGCTCAGGGCGCGCAATTGCGAGTTCGACCCAAACACCAGATCGACGCGCGTGCCGGTCCATTTCACATCGCCGCTCTTGCGGTCGCGGGCTTCGAACAGCTGCTCATCCGCGTCGACGGCCTGCCAGACAGTACCCATGTCCAGGATGTTGACGAAGAAATCGTTCGTCAGCTGTCCCGGACGGTCTGTCAGCACGCCATGTGCGGTCCCGCCGTGGTTGGCACCAAGCGCCCGCATGCCGCCGACCAGCACGGTCATTTCCGGCGCCGACAGGCCCAGAAGTTGCGCGCGGTCCACCAGCATCGCCTCGGGCGACACGCTGTACATGCCCTTCTGATAGTTGCGGAAACCGTCGGCCACCGGTTCCATCACCTCGAAGGATTCGACATCCGTGTGCTCTTCGGTCGCGTCCATGCGGCCGGGGGTGAAGGGCACCTCGATGTCGAAGCCAGCATTGCGCGCGGCTTTCTCGACCGCAGCAGTGCCACCCAGCACGATCAGGTCGGCCAGCGACACCTTCTTGCCGCCCGATGCACCCGCATCGAAATCGGCCTTGATGCCCTCCAGCACCTGGAGCACCTTTGCCAGCTGTTCGGGCTGGTTGGCGTCCCAGTCCTTTTGCGGGGCAAGGCGGATGCGCGCGCCATTGGCACCGCCACGCATGTCCGATCCACGGAAAGTCGCAGCCGACGACCATGCGGTGAACACCAGCTCCTGAAGCGACAGGCCCGAGTCCAGCAGCTTGCCCTTCAGCGCGGCAATCTCGGTCGCTTCGATCAGCGGGTGATCCACCGCCGGGATCGGGTCCTGCCAGATCAGATCCTCGGCCGGAACCTCGGCGCCCAGATAGCGCGCTTTCGGTCCCATGTCGCGGTGGGTCAGCTTGAACCACGCGCGGGCGAAGGCATCGGCGAATTCATCCGGGTTGGCGTGGAAATGGCGCGAGATCTTCTCGTACGTCGGGTCCATGCGCATCGCCATGTCGGCGGTGGTCATGATGATCGGCACGCGCTTGGACGGGTCTTCGGCGTCCGGGGCCATAGCCTTGTCATCGGGGTTTTTCGGCGTCCACTGGTACGCACCGGCGGGACTTTTGACCAGTTCCCATTCGTAGCCGAACAGCACGTCGAAGTAGCCCATGTCCCATGCGGTCGGATTCGGGGTCCAGGACCCTTCGATGCCGCTGGTGATGGTGTCGCTGCCGTGTCCGCTGCCGTGGGTGCTGATCCAGCCAAGGCCCATTTCGTGCATGCCCGCAGCTTCGGGTTCGCGGCCCACATGGGCGGCGTCGCCTGCGCCATGGCATTTGCCAAACGTGTGCCCGCCCGCGGTCAGCGCAACGGTCTCGTAGTCGTTCATCGCCATGCGCGCAAAGGTGTCGCGGATGTCATGCGCCGAAGCCAGCGGATCGGGTTTGCCGTTGGGGCCTTCGGGGTTGACGTAGATCAGGCCCATCTGCACGGCGGCAAGCGGGTCCTCCAGAAGGCGGTCGGTAGAATCCACCGCGCCTTCGGCGACCAGCGGGCCATCCGACCCGGCCGAGGTGTTGTAGCGCTTGTCGCCCAGCCATTCGGATTCCGAACCCCAGTAGACGTCTTCTTCGGGTTCCCAGACATCGGGGCGGCCGCCGGCAAAGCCGAAGGTCTTGCCACCCATCGATTCGATGGCGACATTGCCCGCAAGGATGAACAGGTCTGCCCAGCTGATCCTGTTGCCATACTTCTGTTTGATCGGCCACAGCAGGCGGCGTGCCTTGTCCAGGTTGGCGTTGTCCGGCCAGCTGTTGAGCGGCGCGAATCGCTGCTGCCCGGTACCACCGCCCCCGCGCCCGTCGGCAGTGCGATAGGTACCTGCTGCATGCCACGCCATGCGGATCATCAGCCCGCCATAGTGGTCATAGTCCGCCGGCCACCATTCCTGGCTGTCGGTCATCAGCGCGGTCAGGTCCTTTTTCAGCGCGACCAGGTCAAGTTTCTTGAATTCCTGCGCGTAGTTGAAGGCCAGCCCCATGGGGCTCGTCGCCGGATTGTTCTGGCTCAGCAGCTTGAGGTTCAGCTGATTCGGCCACCAGTCCCGGTTATTGCGCCCGCGGTGTGTCGCGTTCGGATTGCCGCCGCCGTGGCCCATCGGGCACCCGCCGCCGCTGCCGCCAAAATCTGTTCCGTCCATGATCGTTTCCTTCCTTATGTTGCGTCAGGGTCCCGGCCGCCGGGGCGGCGGGCGACCCGCGGGCTGCTTTCTCGGCTGCCGCGTGGTCTCTGGAATGGTTCTAACACTGACGCGCGATTAGTTTAAGTTGGATTTTCTGATTGCGACGATATGTTCAGCTTATGAACAATCTGACCCTGAAACAGTTGCGATACTTCGAGGCGCTGGCCCGGCAGGGCCATTTCGGCCGCGCGGCCGAGGTCTGCGCCATTTCGCAACCCGCGCTGTCCATGCAGATCCGCGATCTTGAGGCCGCGTTGGGTACGCCCCTGTTCGAGCGCAGCGCCCGGCAGGTTCGGCTGACCAGCTTAGGCGCGGCCTTTGCCCTGCGCGCACGCGAAATCCTGCGCGCCGTCGACGAACTGGCCGATCTGGCGCGCGCGGCGCAGACCGGGTTGGCAGGGCAGTTGCGCATCGGGGTGATTCCCACCATCGCGCCCTATCTGTTGCCCGGGATTCTGGCCGGGCTGACGCGCGCCTATCCTGATCTGGACCTGCATGTGCGCGAGGCGTTGACCCCGCGCCTGCTGTCGGAATTGCGCGCGGGTGGGCTGGATACCGCGATCGTGGCGTTGCCGGTGTCCGAGCCGGGCATCGACGAAGAGCCGCTGTTTACCGAATCTTTCGTACTGGTGCGCCCGCAGGCGCAGGCCAGTGACCCGGTGCCGGACCGAGAGGGGTTGCGCGAAATGCGCCTGCTGTTGCTGGAGGAAGGGCATTGCTTTCGCGATCAGGCGCTTTCGTTCTGCAACATGGCGCCGAACCGCCCGCGCGAATTGCTGGACGGCTCGTCGCTGGCGACGCTGGTGCAACTGGTCGGCGCAGGGATCGGGGTGACGCTGATCCCCGAAATGGCGTTGCCGGTGGAAACGCGCTCGGCGGCGGTATCAGTCGCGCGATTCCCGGACCCTCAGCCCGAACGGACCATCGGCATGGTCTGGCGCCGCACCTCGCCGCTGGCGCCGCAGTTGCGCCAGATCGGCGCGATGGTGCGCGAAGTGGGCACGGGCGGCGCCCCGCCGCAGGCCGTGCCTTGACAGCGCGCGCCACGGACGCAGGTTGCCCGGCATCCGTCGGAGGACCCCGCATCGAACCCCCAGCGCCCCGCACCCTGCCGCCCGCATTCGCCCGCTGGTTCGCCGCGCAGGGCTGGACGCCGCATCCGCACCAGATCGCGCTGCTGGAGGCATGCGACAACACATTGCTGATCGCTCCCACCGGTGGGGGCAAGACGCTGGCGGGGTTCCTGCCGACGCTGGTCGCGCTCCAGACACCGCATGCGGGGTTGCACACGCTCTATGTGTCGCCGCTCAAGGCGCTGACCCATGACATTGCGCGCAATCTGGCCCGTCCGGTGGCGGACCTTGGGATGAACATCCGGATCGAGGACCGCACCGGCGACACCGGCGCCGCTCGGCGCGCGCGCCAGCGGGTGGACCCGCCGCAT
>SKKS01000430.1 GCA_007123625.1 Paracoccaceae bacterium | reverse complement strand
GCCCCCGACACCCACAACGCACCGTGCATCGTCGGGACGTTCCAGACTTCGGACAGGCCGCCCATGAGGCCCAGCATGGTAACCCCGACCGAAGCACTGAGCGCCACCACCCCCGAAGGCACAGACCGTGTCAGCATGCGGGTGGTCAGGTCGCGCACCGTGACCAGCGCCACCGCAACCAGCGCATACACAGACCAGATCGTGAACCCGTCGGTGCCCGGGCGCACGATCACGATAACACCGGCAAAGCCGATCAGGATCGCGCTTATCCGACGCCAGCCCAGCGGCTCACGCAGGAACAGGAACGCGGCCAGCGCAACACTGAGCGGCAGAACCTGAAGAATCGCCGTCACATTGGCGATCGGCATGTTCAGGAGCGCAGAAAGGAAGAAATAGGCCGCGCCACATTCGGCCACCGAACGCAGGCCGACCAGCGCCTTGTCGCGCCGCGTCATCCCGGCAAGCCCTGCACGCTGCCACCATGTCAGGACAGCAAGAAACAGCGTCACCGCCAGACCGCGCATTGCGATGATCTGGAACATGGGCAGGTCCTGCCCGGCCAGTTTGATGAACATGTCGTTGACGGTGAAGGCGCCGGTGCCCAGCACCATCAGGGTCGCGGCACGAATGTTGTCGTCTGGCATGGGGTCTCGGCGCGTGTGAGAAGCGTGACGAAATGCACAAGGATCCTGCACGACAATACCATTCCCGCAAGGCTTGCAAGCTCGGCTTTCTCGGACATTCCCATCGCACAGCCCGCGACAGAAGCGCCAGGAAAACATCGCTTCCATTTCCAGCTTGAGAGTCGGCCACACGGGGGCCCCCGCCATCTGATCAAAGGGCTGCCCAGGCCCCCCATCGACAAAGGTTGACTGCCTGAGCGGACGCATCGCTGCGCGGCAATCACGGCACGAGGCCGGGTTTCTCGTCAACAAGCCCGTGGCGCTTGAGCTGGATTATCAGAGATCGTGTCATTGTCGCAATATCCTGTGACCAGTAAAGTCGCTCGCTTGAATCCATGAGAAATCCGCGTTTGACTTCCTTGATGCAGTAGATCTCGACAAACCGTGTTGCAGGGTCCCAGGGCGCCGGGCTGACGGCGATTCGGCTGTCGTATCCTGCAAGTCTTGCACCCGACAAGACGATATCAGTCGCATCCTCTACTCGCCGGATATCGTCGTCCGACCTTGATGGTACATAGTAGAGCACTATGAACCTGTGTGAGTTCAGGGTGATGCGCATGAACAATTTGACGTCGAAAGCCGAGACCAGATAATGTGCAGCATTTGCACCATTCTGATGTTCAAGGGTCACACTTGCGCGGCTGAGTTTTGCCGCCTTCTGTGCTGTACTCCAATGGTTCGGGTTCGGATTGAACGGAAGATCGATAAGGTCCAGAGCGCTTTTCAGATCCTTGATCAGCCATTTCGTTGTTTCCTTCATCAACGCGTCTCGTCCCAACGCCCTTCTTGAAAAGAACAGGACAAGGACGATCGCCGCACCTGAAGTCGTGACTTGGAACACAGACAGGGCTGCCAAGACGAATGTGTTTTCCGCGTCAATCCAGAATACGTAATACGCCGTCAAGGTTCCTGAAAAAATGATGGCAGCAACAAGAATCAGTATTGCAACAACCTTTACCGCAGGCGGCAAGAAAAGCAGGTTTTCAGTTCTCATTATGACCCTCTGTGTCCTCTGACTGGCGTTTCCAATGTGGCACGCCGACTGACGTCGCGTTTGCCTTGTCCTGCGCGCTCTTCAAGCGGTTTGCATCCCGAACGTCGGCCAGCGCTTTCTCGTGCCGGGTCATCGCGGCGCGCGTTGCGCGCTGCGTCTGCTTCCTGGCGTCTTCCCGGATGACTCAATCAATCACATTCAGAGCTGAAACCAACACGTCCGCATCGTCCGGGCCGACATCGAGATGCGTCACAATGCGCAAACGCCTGGCCCCGACAACTGTCACCGTCACATTCTTTTCACGCAACCGCCGCGCCGTTGCCCGAGCATCTGGCGCGTGGTCGGCAAGGTCGGCGATCACGATGTTGGTCTCCACGGGCAGCACGGTCTTGATCGCAGGCAGCGCTGTAAGCCGCGCCCCGATCGACTGCGCAAGCGCGTGGTCCTCGGACAGGCGCTCAACGTGGTTATCAAGCGCATAAAGGCACATTGCAGTCAGGACCCCTGTCTGGCGCATGGCACCGCCCCAACGCCGTTTCAGCAGCCACGCGTCTGCGATGAAATCGTGCGAGCCAGCAAGCACCGCCCCGACCGGACAGCCCAGCCCCTTGGTGAAGGCGATCCAAGCGCTGTCGAAGCCGCGCGCGTACTCTGCCGCGGGAATGCCGGATGCCACCTGGGCATTCAGCAACCGCGCCCCGTCCAGATGCGTGGCAAGCCCCGCTTCCTGCGCCGCAATCGCAACTGCGTTCAACTGATCCAACGGCCAGATCGCGCCACCGGCAAGGTTCGCGGTCTGCTCGGCGACAAGCAGGCGCGACCGGGGGGCATGGGCGGAACGTGGGCGGATGGCCGCGCCCAGCTGGTCGGGTGTCAGCATTCCACGCGCCCCGTCGATCGGATACATCATCACGCCCGAAAGCGCCGCGGGTCCACCACTCTCGGCAAAGATGATGTGGCTTTCTCGGGTGCAGATCACCTCGTCACCCGGGCGGGTGTGTACGGCGATGGCGATTTCGTTGCACATCGTGCCCGAGGGCAGGAAAAGCGCCGCCTCCATGCCAAGCATGTCCGCGACCCGCGCGCAAAGCTCAAGCGTCGGCGGGTCCGAGTCATGCCGCTCATCGCCAAGCGGGGCGTCAAGGGCGGCCTCGCGCATGGCACGCGTCGGTCGGGTCTGGGTGTCTGAATAGAAATCGTGCATCGGTTCCGCCCTATGTCTGCTCGAAGAACGCAAGGTAGGTCAGATCATTAGCCGGTCGACCCGCAAGCGCCGATGCGCAGCCGGAATTTCCCGCGAATGCGTGCCTTTCCGGGGCGGGCGATTCCGAACACTGAAACCCGCCGGCGCGCTGCCGCGCCAGAATCAGACCGAATTACCGCCACCACTCCCCGCACACCAACGGAAAAGCCCCCCGCATTGCTGCGGGGGGCCTTGTACGTGTCCGTTCCCCCGTACGGGGCGCGCGAAGCGCTTACTCGGAACTGCTCGGGGGCCGGGGCGCGAACACCCGGTCAGCGTCGCTTTCGGTGACTTCGGGCGCAGCCAGCGCGGCGGCGGCCTCTGCCTCGGCCTGACGGGCGTCCAGCACCTTCTGGTCGCGCTCTCCGGCGATGCGGCGCACGCGGGTCATCACCCCGCCTGTCCCCGCAGGGATCAGGCGGCCGACGATCACGTTCTCCTTGAGGCCCACCAGCTTGTCGCGCTTGCCCTGCACCGAAGCCTCGGTAAGAACGCGGGTGGTTTCCTGGAAGGACGCCGCCGAGATGAAGGACCGGGTCTGCAGCGACGCCTTGGTGATCCCCAGCAGGATCGGCTCACCCTTCGCAGGCTCAAGACCCTGTGCAAGGGCTTTCTCGTTCATCTCGTCGAACTCGGCCTTGTCCACATGCTCGCCTTTCAGAAGGGTGGTTTCCCCGCTGTCGCGGATCTCCCATTTCTGAAGCATCTGGCGGACGATCACCTCGATGTGCTTGTCGTTGATCTTCACGCCCTGCAAACGATACACGTCCTGTACCTCGTCGATCAGGTACTTGGCCAGCGCCTCGATCCCCATGATCCGCAGGATGTCATGCGGAGCGGGGTTGCCGTCCATGATGTAGTCACCGCGCTGGACAAAATCACCCTCCTGCACCGGGATGTGCTTGCCCTTGGGCACCATGTATTCCACCGGCTCCAGTGTGTCGTCGGCAGGTTCGATCGAGATCCGGCGCTTGTTCTTGTAGTCGCGCCCGTACCGGACATATCCATCGATCTCGGCGATGATGGCGTGGTCCTTGGGACGGCGTGCCTCGAACAGTTCCGCCACCCGCGGCAGACCGCCGGTGATGTCCTTGGTCTTGGCACCTTCGCGCGGGATACGCGCCACCACGTCACCGGGGCGGATGTCCTGACCGTCCTCGACCGACAAGACCGCGTCCACCGACATGGGATAGATCACCGGATTACCGGCATCGTTGCGCACCGGTTCGCCGGTTTCGGCGTCCATGACGATGATCTCGGGCTTGAGCGAAGCGCCCTTGGGCACCGAACGCCAGTCCGAGACGATCTTTTGCGTCATGCCGGTGGCATCGTCGGTTACGTCACGCACCGACAGGCCGCCGATCAGGTCCACGAATCGGATCACACCAGCCTTTTCGGCGATGATCGGCAGCGTGTAGGGATCCCATTCCAGCAGCTTCGCGCCCCGCTCGATCTTTTGTCCGTCGGTCACCAGTACCTTGGTCCCGTACGAGATCTTGTGGGTCGAGCGCTCGATGCCGTTTTCGCCCATGATCACGATCTGCATGCTGCGGCCCATGGCGATCAGTTCGCCCGCGGCGTTTTCCAGCGTGTTGGCGTTGCGGAACTCCACGATGCCGGGCTGGCTGGCCTCGACGAACGAGCGGCTGCCGCCCTGTGCCACACCGCCCATGTGGAAGGTGCGCATGGTCAACTGCGTGCCAGGTTCGCCGATGGACTGCGCCGCGATGATGCCCACGGCTTCACCCACGTTGACCTCGGTGCCGCGGGCAAGATCGCGCCCGTAGCATTTGACGCAGACGCCTTCTTCGGCCTCGCAGGTCAGGGGCGAGCGGATCTTGACCGCGACCACGCCCGAGGTTTCCAGCATGTCGGCCTTGCGCTCGTCGATCAGCTCGTTGCGCGACACGATGATCTCGCCCGTGTCGGGGTGCAGCACATCCTCGGCCGCGGACCGGCCCAGCAGGCGCTCGGCCAGGGTCGACACCACCTCGCCGTCGTTCACCGCCGCTTCGGCGGTCACGAAACGGTCGGTGCCGCAGTCATGGGACCGCACGATGCAATCCTGCGCCACGTCCACCAGACGCCGCGTCAGATAGCCCGAGTTCGCGGTCTTGAGCGCGGTATCGGCCAGACCCTTGCGGGCCCCGTGGGTGGAGTTGAAGTACTCCAGCACGGTCAGACCTTCCTTGAAGTTCGAGATGATCGGCGTCTCGATGATCTCGCCGTTCGGCTTGGCCATCAGCCCGCGCATCCCGCCAAGCTGTTTCATCTGGCTGACCGACCCCCGCGCACCGGAATGCGACATCATGTAGATCGAGTTCGGCTCCTGTTCGGACCCGTCCTCGTCATAGCGCTGGGCCGAGATGGTTTTCATCATCGCCTCGGTCACTTCGTCCGAGCACTTGGACCAGGCATCAACCACTTTGTTGTATTTTTCGCCCTGCGTAATCAGGCCGTCCATGTATTGCTGTTCGAACTCCTTGACCTGGTCGCGGGCGCCGTTGACGATGGTCCACTTGCTTTCCGGGATCAGCATGTCATCCTTGCCGAAGCTGATGCCGGCGCGGAATGCCTCGCGGAAACCAAGGCCCATGATCTGGTCACAGAAGATCACCGATTCCTTTTGCCCGCAGTAGCGGTAAACGGTGTCGATGACCTGCTGCACCTCTTTTTTGCGCAGCAAGCGGTTGACCAGTTCGAAGGGCGCCTTGGCATTGACCGGCAGAAGTGCGCCCAGCCGCACGCGGCCCGGGGTCGTCTCGAAGCGTCTCGCGACTTCGTTGCCGTCCTCGTCGATCTGGGTGACGCGGCACTGGATCTTGGCGTGCAGATGCACCTCGCCTGCGGCAAGGGCGTGCTCGACCTCGTCGACGCTGGAGAATATCATGCCTTCGCCCTTCATGCCCTTGCGAAGCATGGTGACGTAGTAAAGGCCCAGCACCATGTCCTGCGACGGCACGATGATTGGCGCACCGTTGGCAGGCGACAGCACGTTGTTCGTGCTCATCATCAGCACGCGCGCTTCAAGCTGCGCTTCCAGCGACAGCGGCACATGCACCGCCATCTGGTCGCCGTCGAAGTCGGCGTTGAAGGCGGCACAGACCAGCGGGTGAAGCTG
>SKKS01000255.1 GCA_007123625.1 Paracoccaceae bacterium | reverse complement strand
TGTTGGACCCGCGCATGCCCAGCTTGTCGAAGTGCGGGCTTGTGGAGAATCCGGTCATGGATTTCTCGATCAGAAAGGCCGTGATCCCCTTCGACCCTGCCTCGGGGTCGGTCTTGGCATAGACCACCAATACATCGGCGTCGGGGCCGTTGGTGATCCAGTATTTGGTGCCGTTCAGGATGTAGCGGTCGTTCTTCTTGTCGGCGCGCAGCTTCATGCCGACCACATCGGACCCGGCGCCCGCTTCGGACATGGCCAGTGCGCCGACGTGTTCACCGCTGACCAGCGCAGGCAGATACTTCGCGCGTTGCTCCGGCGTGCCGTTCAGGCGGATCTGGTTCACGCACAGGTTGGAATGTGCTCCATAAGACAGCGAGACCGAGGCTGAGGCGCGGGCGATTTCCTCGACCGCGATCACATGGGCCAGATAACCCATGTCAGCCCCGCCAAATTCTTCGGGCACTGTAATGCCCAGAAGGCCAAGCTCCCCAAGTTCGCGCCACAGCGCCGGGGGAAAGACATTGTCGCGGTCGATCTGCGCCGCCAAGGGCTTGACGCGCTCCTGCGCCCAGCGGTGGACCATCTCGCGCAGGGCGTCGATGTCTTCTCCCAGATCGAAACGCATGGACGCCGTGAACATCGGCGCTTCCTCCCCGTTATTGAACGACCGTTCAATAAAATACTCCGCTGCCTGAGTCGCGTCAAATGAAAACGCGACTCAGCGGGCAGACAGTGTTTCGATCTGCACCTGGACGATTGCCCCATGGGGGGTCTGCGCCGCCGGGTCCGGGCGGGGCACCAGCGATCGTGTGGCCGCGCCGAAGCCTGCGACCCAGAGCAGCGCCGCCACGCCCGAAAGCGCAGAACCCTCGGCGGTTGACCGGGTCGCCTGCGCGCCGGATTGCGCCAGGAAGCCCAGATCGGCCACCGGGGTCTGCGGCGCGGCGGGCGTGGCGATGACCACGATCCGGTCGCGCCCGAAGTGGGTGTCGCCGACCTCGATCCGCGCCAGTTCGGGAATCCCCTGCCCCGGTCGCAACCGCCACGCGCCCCAATGCGCGATCGCATGGAGCGGATTGATGTAGAGCACGTTCACATCCATGTCCTTCCCGGCGCGGTTGATGATGCGGATCGCGACCTCGTCGCCCGGAATCACGCGCAGCACCTCGTGCAGGCCCACGGGCTGAGGATCGCCCGTCGCACCGGCGCGCGCGGACAGCGCCACCTCAAGCGGTGGTGCGGATGGGCGCAAGACTCCGGCAAGCTTCATGAGGTTCGCCGCCCGCGCCGCTGCGGCCAGTGTTTCAGCCAGATCATCAGCCAGTTCCCAATCGGGCTTGCCTTCGGTGCCGATCGACGGCGTCTGCGCGAAATCCCCTACCCAGCCGCTGCCGGGCAACAGCCACAGCGCATCGGGGCGCGGGCTGTCGGGCAGTACGGCCAGACGCAGATCGGCGTCCGGGGCATCGGCGGGCACAAAGGCAATGCGCGCCCCGGCCCCGGCAGCGACCATATGGAGCACCTCGGTCCGCAGGCCAGTTGCGGGCAAAGCCACCTGGAGCGTGAAATCCAGCGCATCCTCCAGCCGTCGCAGCACGACCGAGCGCGGCAGCGTGGCGGTCGTGCCCACCACCTCGGCCCGGGCGGTGAAGGTGTCGGCGCGCACCACGCGGGCACGGCCAACGGCGCCGTCCAGCCCCGAGGCGGCCGTGGGCAGGATCGCCAGTTCGGACCCTTCGGCCAGCCCCTGCAACAGCCCGGCCGGAAGGTCGAAGCCGCCTTGCGGGTCGGACACCACTGCCCATTGCACCACCGGTTCCGACACGTCGCCACCAAACACCACCACGTCCAGCGGTCCCTGAAACAGCGGCGTGGCGCGCGAATGGGTGCGCGTGGCATAGCGGCGCATCACCTCCTCGGCCACGCGGGCGTAGCTGGCGCCGGGGTATTCGGCGAGGGTTTCGAACAGTGTCCAGGTAAAGACGCCATATTGCGTGCGCTCCAGCGTGGTGCGCGGCAGGGGCATTTCTTCGGTTACTTCGTGCGACTGTGCGGCAAAAAAGGCCACCAGACTGCCTGCGCTCTCTCCCAGTGGTCGCGCGGGCAGCGGCGCGGCGGGGGCAAGCGTATCGGCGGGTGGCATGGCGCGCGACTGTGCGGCGCGGATCGCGGCATCTGGGATGGCCAGCGCCGCGGCACCGACCTGGCGGGTGCGCACGGTGTCGTCGGGCAGGCTGACCGCGCGTGTGGCGGTGCCGGAATGGCAGGCATCGAACACCGCCCAGACATCGGCGCCTGCCGCGCGCAACCCGTCGAGCAGCGCGCCGATGTCATCATCCACCAGCGCGCCGACCACGCCCCCCGCCCCCGGATCCGCAGGCCCGCGCCAACCGGCCACATCCATCGGCAGGAAAAGCTCGTCCATGCCGTCGATTTCGGTTTCGGGGAAGCGCGCGGGCGCCTGCGCGCCATGCCCCGAGAAATGCAGATACACGAAATCCCCCGGCGCCACCCGCGCCTGCAGCGCCGCAAAGGCCGCAAGGATATTGGCCAGCGTCGGCAGTCCCGCACCGGCGATCCCGTCGGACAGAACCTCCACGTTGTCCGGTAGGAACGGCACCGGCGCGGCATTCAGCAGGAAATCCCGCGCCAGCGCCACATCGTTCGACGGCCCGCTGAGCCAGAAGCGTTCGTCCAGGTTCTCGTAGCGGTCCACCCCGATCAGCAGCGCGTGGTTCATCCGCTCGGCCCGGCCCGGCAGAGCGGCGGCAAGCCACACAAGCATCGCGCAAAGGATCAGCCGCATCGCCCGCGTCCCTTCAGTTGGTCATGAGCGCATATGCGGTGGACATACCGCCGCGGTTTTCCACCACCAGCGTGAACCGGTCGGTGTCCGAGGGCACCCAGTAGCAATGCGCGATATGCGACACCGAGGTATCGGCACAGACCGTGCGCCCCGCACTGTCATAGATCCGCAGGACAAGGTTCACGGGCTCGCGCGCTTCCAGATAGACCTGCGCGAACTCGCCGCCGCGAAAATCCAGCCCCGGATAGCGGTTGGTGCCGCCGGTGCGGATGCTGGCACGGGAATAGACCGGCCCCGAGACCACCCCGCGCGTGCCCCGTGCGGCAATGTCGTCGATCACCGCCAGCAGGGCGACATCATCGCCCGCCAGATCGCGCGCAGAGGCTAGCATGTCCTGCCAGCCAAGGGGCGGCGGGGCGTCAGGGGCGGCATCGGCGCCGTCGCGGGCCACCTCCTCGGGGTCGATCCGGCGGCGCAGGCTGGCGCCGGCGGCCATCATCACGGCGTCGCCTTCGGCAAGCGCAGCCGCATGCAGCCGCGCCGAAAGCTCGGCCCGGTCCACCGGCGTCAGATCACGCGCGGGCGCGGGCGCGGGAAGAGAAAGCATCAACGCAATAGCGATCGCGGAGAGGCGTTTCATGATCAAACCTCGTGTCGCAAGGAAATCCCGGCCACACAGGACCGGTGCAAGATGAATTAAGCGGGCAATCGAGGCGCCTGTAAACATTGAAGTCCTGCATGACGGGATTTGTCATGTGACCGACGCGCGGAGGCTGTCTAGCCTTGGTGCATCCGATCCCGGCAGAAGGATTTCGCCATGATCCGCGACACCCCTCCGATCCACCAGCGGCAAGTCGTGCAGACCCCGCGCAGCGGGCTGCGACCCGGCACATGGGCACCCGCGCTGCTGGCCGCCCTGATGCTGGTGCTGCTTGCGGTCATGCCCGGCACTGGCCGCGCCGAAGACCGCATGGACCATGCCGCACTCGACACCGCGATGGATGCCGTGCTGGTGGTGCATGGCGCCGATCTTGCGGGCGATTTCCTGGGTTCGGCCTTTCTCTGGGGCGACGGCGCGGTGGCGGTCAGCGCCGCGCGTGTGGTTGGCAACGCGTCGCATGTGGACCTGATCGACCGCCACGGCCAGCGCCTGCGTGCCCGCGTGATCGCCCGTGATCCGGTGCGCGATGTGGCCCTGATCGCGGCTGCGGGCTTTGGACGGCACGGTTTGCAGCCCGGCACGGCGGCGCGGCTGGGCCAGACGGTCTGGGCACTGGGCGCGCCGCTGGGGGCGGAATTCTCGCTTACCCGGGGGATGGTGTCGGCGCAGGCGCGCCAGGTGGAACCGGCGGTGCCGCTGAAGCTTCTGCAACACGATGCGCCGGTCAACCCCGGATCATCGGGCGGACCGCTGCTGGATGCGCGGGGGCAGGTGCTGGGCATGAATACGCGCATCGCCAACCAGGCGCCGTGGTTCGTGGGCTTGTCCTATGCGCTGGGGGTGCCCGATCTGCTGCGAGTCGTCGATGGGCTGGCAGCGGGGACATTGCGCGAGGTGCCGGAACTGGGGCTACGGTTGCGCGCGGTAGACCGCCAGATCGCCGCCGCATTGGGTCGCGGGCCCGGGGGGCTGCTGGTGGACCTTGTGTTGCCAGGCGAAGCCGCCGCCCGCGCAGGCTTGCGCGCAGGCGACATCGTGCTGTCCGCCGGGGGCGCCGCGCTGGTCGCGCCCGGCGATCTGGCCTTTGCCATCGACGCCGCGCTGACGCGCGGCGCGATCGACCTTGTCCTGTGGCGCGGCGACGGGGCGACAGAGGTGGTGCTGATCCTCGATGCAAGCGACGCGCCCGATCTGGTCACGCGCGCCACGCTGAGCGCGCTGGCCCCTCCCCGCGCCGCGCGCGGGATCAATGCACTGGGACTGGTGCTGGACACCTCCGGGCGTGTGGTCGCGGTGGTGCAAGACAGCCCGGCGCATGTGGCGGGGATGGCGCCCGGCGACCGGATCGAGGCGCTGAACGGCACCGTCTGCGACATCGAAATGCTGCACACGCTGCTGCTTGACACGCCCGCACTGCTGCGCATCCGTCGCGGCTCTGGCACCACGCTGCATGTCGTACTGGACCCGTATCCGGCGACAGGGCGCGCCCGAGGCATCGGCGTGGGCGCAAATTCGCTTGACCCGGCGGTGACAGTGTTCTGACATGCATCCACCCGCCCCGGAGCATAGGCCATGACCGACGCCGCCCCCCCTGCCGCCGCTGCGCCGCATCTGCTGATCGTCGAGGACGACACCGAAACCGGCGCGGCGATCACCCGGATCGCCACGGCGCTGGGTTTCGTCACCGCGCTGGCCCCGACACTGGCGCGCGCCCGCACGGCCGTGGCCGCGCAAGGCTTCGCGGTGATCGTGCTAGACCGGATGCTGCCGGGCGGCGACGGAGCGCAAGCCATCCCCGAATTGCGCGCGGCGGCGGCGCGGGCAGGGCATGCACCGGGGCTGGTGCTGGTTCTGTCGGCGCTTGGGCGGGCCTCGGACCGGGTTGCGGGGTTGGAGTTGGGCGCCGATGACTACCTGCCCAAGCCTTTTGACCCCGACGAGTTGCGCGCGCGGCTGCGCGCGCTGTTGCGCCGGGCACAGGACCGGATCGAAGGCTTTGACCTGGTTACGGCCCCGCCGCTGGAGCTGCGCCTTCGGGCGCGCACGCTGCATGTGAAGGGCGCGCATGTGCCGCTAAGCCCGCGCGAGTTCGACCTGCTGGAGTTTCTTGTGCGCAATGCAGGCCAGGTGGTGACCCGCGCGCAGCTTCTGGCGCAGGTGTGGAACCTGCATTTCGATCCGGGCACCAACGTGGTGGACGTGCATGTCGGCCGCCTGCGCCGCAAGATCGAGGAGGCCGCAGGCCACCCAGTGATCCGCACCGAGCGCGGGATCGGCTATGTGCTGGGGGCGCATGCGCCCGCCCTCCCCAACCCCGACCCTGCAGCCCCCGCGCCGCCTACCCCTCCACCGGCCACGCAGTGACAGCCTCTGCCCCCGATCAAACACCCCCGGCGCCCCCGGGTCGCGCCACCCCGACCGGCGCATGGGCGGCGCGCGGCACGCTGCAGATCGCGGCACTGATCGCGGGGCTGGTCATGGCACTGTCGCTGGTGGGTATGGGGGTGAAATACCGGCTGGTGTCGGAGCGAATAATGGCGGCACAGCGCGCGGCATTGGGGACGGAACTTGACGGTTTG
>SKKS01000216.1 GCA_007123625.1 Paracoccaceae bacterium | reverse complement strand
GTGTGATGTTGCCCTCGGAATACACCGCCGGGCATTCGCTGGAGGATGCGGCCGAGCTGGCGCGGCGTCAGGGGCTGACGCTGGATGAGGTCGGCATCGAGGGGCCACGCGCGGCGGTAGAGGCGGCGCTGACGCCGCTTTTCGCGGGGCTGGACAGCGACGTGACCGAAGAAAACATCCAGTCGCGCCTGCGCGGCACGCTGCTGATGGCAATCGCCAACAAGACCGGCGCCATGCTGCTGACCACCGGCAACAAGTCCGAGATCGCCGTGGGGTACTGCACGATTTATGGGGACATGAACGGCGGCTACAATCCGATCAAGGACCTGTACAAGACGCGCGTGTTCGAGATCTGCCGCTGGCGCAATGCCAGCCACCGGGACTGGATGAAGGGTGCCGCGGGCGCCGTCATCCCGCAACGGGTGATTGACAAGGCGCCCTCGGCCGAGTTGCGCCCCGACCAGCGTGACGACGACAGCCTGCCGCCCTATCCGGTGCTGGACGCGATCCTGGAGGGGTTGGTGGACCGCGAGGCGTCGGTGGACGAACTGGTCGCGGATGGGTTCGAGCGCGGGACGGTGAAACGGATCGAGCACCTGATCGCGATTTCGGAATGGAAGCGGTTCCAGTCCGCGCCCGGCACCCGGCTGAGCACGCGCGCCTTCTGGCTCGACCGGCGCTATCCGATGGTCAACCGCTGGCGCGACGGCAGCTGACCGCGGGTCTGAACTTGCGGCGCGCGCGTTCCGCGCGCAGGTCCTCTGGCACTGCGTGCGGCAAAGGGGGCATTCTGCCCCCTCACCAGCCCCGAAAGGGGGCTGGTTTCACCCCCTGAGAGTATTTCCGGCAAGATGAAGGCGCGACGGACTGGCTCTGGCGCCGGGCCGATCGCTTCCGGGGCGCGCTAGCGGCTGAGGCCCGACGGCAGGTCCGGCAGGTCGAGCGCCGCGAATCCGTAGTGGCGCAGCCAGCGCAGGTCGCTGTCGAAGAACGCGCGCAGGTCGGGGATGCCGTATTTCAGCATGGCAATCCGGTCGATCCCCAGACCAAAGGCGAAACCTTGCCATTGCTCCGGGTCGATCCCGCCGGAGCGCAGCACATGCGGGTGCACCATCCCCGAGCCAAGGATTTCCATCCAGCTGTCACCTTCGCCCAGTTTCAGCTGCCCGTCGACCCATGCGCAGCGGATGTCCACCTCGGCCGAGGGTTCGGTGAAGGGGAAATGGCTGGCGCGGAAGCGCAGTTCGACCGCATCGAGCTCGAAGAAGGCACGGCAAAATTCCTCGAGCGTCCATTTCAGCTGCGCCATGGTCACATTGCGGTCTATGGCCAGTCCCTCGACCTGGTGGAACATGGGCGCATGGGTCTGGTCCATGTCCATGCGATAGACGCGCCCCGGCGCGATCACCCGCAGCGGTGCGCCACGGTCCTGCATCGCGCGGATCTGCACCGGGCTGGTGTGGGTCCGCAGTACATGAGGCGGGCGGTTGTCGCCGGGGGCGCGGTGCATGAAGAAAGTGTCATGCTCCTGCCGGGCGGGGTGTTCGGGCGCGATGTTGAGCGCGTCGAAATTGTACCAGTCGGATTCCACCTGCGGGCCTTCGGCCACCGCGAACCCCATATCGGCGAAGATCGCTGTCAACTCGTCCATGACCTGGCTGACAGGGTGGATGGTGCCCCGGGGGCGCGGGCGCGGTGGCAGGGTCACATCCAGCCATTCCGCGCGCAGCCGGGCATCGAGTGCGGCATCATCGAGCGCGGCACGACGGGCCCGCAGGGCGGTGTCGATCTCGGCCTTGAGCGCATTGAGCGCCGGGCCCGCGATCTGGCGTTCCTCGGGCGTCATGCGCCCGAGTTCGCGCATCTTCAGGCTGACCTCGCCCTTCTTGCCCAGCGCCGCAAGGCGCACCGTTTCCAGCGCATCCGGGTCCGGCGCGCCGACCACTTGCGCAAGGTAGCGTTTCCTGAGTTCCGCGATCGCGTCCATCATGTCCGTCCTGTCTGTGCCGCCGCTTCGGCCCCAAGGGGGCTTAGCCGCGGATGCGGGCAAGTTCAAGCGCGGGGCGTGTACCCTGCAAAGGTCAAGCCGGAGCCGATCGCCGCAAGGCAGGCTTGACCGCACGGCGGCGCTTGCCTAGGCAGAACCGGCATCCGCACCGCCTTGCGGCGCGGGAGGGCGCAATCACGGCGTAGCCTCGACCGGCTGCGCGCAGGCTTGGGACATGACGAATGGCAAAACTTCACCTGGTCTTTGGCGGCGCGTTGACGTCGCCCGGCGGGACGACATTTGCGGATGTGGGCGCGATCGACATCGTGGGCATCTTTCCGGACTACGACAGCGCGCACAAGGCATGGAAGAACGCCGCGCAGCGCACGGTGGATGATGCGCACACCCGGTATTTCATCGCGCATCTGCACCGCTTGATGGATGAAACCCGCGAAACCAGCACGACCCGCGAAATCGAAGGGTGATCGCGGGTCCATGCCTGGCAGCGCGGGTCTTGGAGCGTACTTGTTCTGTGCGCGGGCGTATCGGGCACGCACTCTGCCATCCGGCCTGACGGCGGCTCAGCCGGGCGGGGTGTGGCTGATCGTAGACACGCGCGCCGCGCTGGCAGGGGCACTGGAGCTTGCGGCGCGCCTACGCAGGCTTGCCCGGCGCCCGCATGTGCTGGTCACCGTTCGCGCCAGATGGCTTGACCCGGCGGTCGGGGACATTCCGGTGGTGCCCGACGGTGTGGCCATGCAACCCCATCCCGGCGACAGGCCGGGCGACATTGAAACCATCCTGACGGCGATCCGACCGCGCGCCGTGGTGGTGTTGGGGGCGCAGTTGCATCCGGCGCTTCTGGGCATGGCGCGGGATGCAAGGGCGTTCGTGGTGCTGGTGACCGCGTCGGCACCGGCCTTGCCCGGACATTGGCGGCTCTGGCCCGGGCTGTTGCGGCAGAGCGCGCGACTTCCGGACAGGGTACTTGTTGCCCGTGAGCGCGATCAGGCCGCCTGGGCAAGGGTTGCGCACAGTCCGGATCAGGTCGAGGTGATCGGCACGCTTTCGGCCACGCCCGGGGCGCTGCCCTGCAACGACGCGGAAAGACAGATGCTGTCGGACCAGTTGCGCCTGCGTCCCGTTTGGCTGGCAGCCGGGGTGCCCGAGAGCGAGGAGGCCGCCGTGATCAACGCACATGGCACCGCGCTGCGGCTGTCGCACCGGCTGGTTTTGTTGCTGCATCCCGCCGACCCGTCGCGAGGACCCGCGTTGCGCGATGCGCTCCGTCCCCGGTTCCAGGTGGCGCTGCGATCGCAGGATGATCCGCTGACCCCCGAGACGCAGGTCTATGTCGTGGACACCGAGGGCGAGCGCGGGCTTTGGTACCGGTTGGCAACGGTGTGCCACATGGGCGGCACGCTGGGGGCGGCGGGCAGTACGCTCGACCCGCTGGAACCGGCGGCGCTGGGCGCGGCGATCGTCCACGGGAGTTATCCCGGGCGACACCGCGCTTCCTATCGCAGGTTGCAAAACCACCGCGCAAGCCGGCTTGTGCCGGGCCCTGGCGCGCTGGGCGAGGCCGTCAGCGCGTTGCTTGAGCCCGCAAGAGCCGCGGAGATGGCCGCCGCCGCGTGGGAGGTGACCAGCGAAGGGGCGGGCGCGACCGAGCGGCTGGTCGACATCCTGCGGACTGAGATTGCGAAACCGCAGCGTGCGGTGGTCGAAAAGCGGCAAGGCGCGCAGAATGCAGGGAGCGCGCAGGCACCAGAGCCGGCGGCGCGCATCGCCGAAGATGATCCCGCCGTAGGTGCACGCGCCCGAAACGACGGTTCAGGCGAGGCCACGCCACCGCAGAACGCGACCGATGTACCGGGAAATGGGGCGCCATGATGCAGGCACCCGGGTTCTGGTACAGCGATCCTGCGCGGCCCGCACTGGCGGCCCGGTTGCTGGCACCGCTGGGTGCGGTCTATGCGGCAGCCACCGCGCGCCGCCTTGCACGCGGGGCGCGGTGGAAGGCGCCCGTGCCGGTGATCTGCGTGGGCAACATCAATGCGGGCGGCACCGGCAAGACGCCAACGGTGATCGCGCTGGTGGAGCGGTTGCGCGCGCGGGGCGTTGCGGCAGCTGTGGTCTCGCGCGGGCATGGCGGGCGCCTTGACGGTCCGGTGCGGGTCGCGGCGACGGCGCATTCCACCGCCGATGTCGGGGACGAGCCGCTGCTTCTGTCGGGGTTCGCACCGATATGGGTAGCGCGGGACCGTGCCGCCGGGGTACGGGCCGCCGCCGCCGATGGGGCCGACATCGTGGTGCTGGACGACGGGTTCCAGAACCCTGCGGTGGCCCATGATCTGGCGCTGGTGGTGGTCGATGCGCAGCGGGGGTTCGGCAATGGCCGGGTCATCCCCGCAGGCCCGTTGCGCGAACCTGTCGCTACCGGGCTTGCCCGCGCCGACATGGTGCTGTCGATCGGGCCTGCTTCGGCCCAGGCGGCATTTGCCCTGCAGTGGGGGGCCGCGATTCGCGTGCCGCTTCTGACCGGCAGCTTGCAAACGCTGCGCACGGGAATGGCTTGGAAGGGCCTGCGGGCGCTGGCATTTGCCGGGATCGGGCATCCCGAGAAATTCTTCGCAAGCCTGAGGGCCGAAGGCGCCGAGGTCCTGCGCGCCGAAGCGCTGAGCGATCACCAGCCGCTGACACCGGCCCTGATGAAGCGACTGGAGCTTGAGGCGCTCGGCCTGGGGGCACAGCTTGTCACCACCGAAAAGGACGCGGTGCGCCTGCCGCCCCGGTTCCGCGCGCAGGTGCTGGCCCTGCCGGTCCGGCTGAAAATCAACGACTGGAGTGCCCTTGATGCCGCGATCACGGCATGCCTGCAGGCATCATCGCCGGGCGATGCGGTCTGACCGGTCCTCCCGCCCGGCCCCGCTTGCCCGCCGCGCAAAGCGCGGCAGGCAAGGGGCCGGTTGGGCCGCGCGCCGAGACACGCAAAGCGCGCGTCTCGGCGCGCGCGGACCCAGGCGCTGGCTGTGACACAACCGGCAGCGACGTTGTCGCGCCATCCTGCCGCCGCGCAAATAGAACGCACGGCGTTCACACTGCCATGCGGCTGCCGATCCGGCGGGCCCACGCCGTGTCCGATCCCCTAGCCGTTGCCTTGCAAGCCGACCACAGCGCCGCGCGCGCCAGCGCGCGGCGCGGCCCAACCGGGAGGGGCGCATCTTCGATGCGTCCCGGACGGGCGGGAGAACCCGTCAGGCCTTCGCGCGTGGCGACTGGCGCAAGGCGCGTGGCCGCCATCGGCAGTCACAACCGTCGGAACAGCGCGGGCTCTTCTGCGCGCTTCATGACCGCTGCCAGATCCTCGACCACGACAGCCATGTGATGCGCGGTGGCGTGCACCACGCGCTCCGGGTCGACCATGATCCCCACATGCCCGGGCCAGAACACCAGATCACCCCGCGCGTGGGGGGTGCCCTCGGGCAAAGGCTGCCCCAGCCGGGCCGCCTGCTGGTCACTGTCTCCCGGACAGGCAATCGCGCAAGCCAGGTGCGCCGCCTGCACCAGCCCCGAACAATCGATCCCGAAGCCCGAGTTGCCGCCCCAGTGATAGGGCACCCCCAGAAAACGCATGGCCACAGCCACCGGGTCCGCCTCGGCGCGATCGATCGGGCGCAGGTGGGCGGTCGGCACATACAATGTCCAGGTGTGCTTGTGGTCCGCGCGGGCGGTTTGCGGGCGCAGCCGCGCCACCTCGGCCCAGCGCCCGTTCTCGTGGGTTGCGACGACCGCCAGTTCGGTGCCGAACGAGACCGGCTCGATCTCGTCGCGGGCATGCTTGAGGTCGGGCACGGGGGCCAGATAGCTCTGGCGCTGCCACACCACATGGGTCATCATCCCCGGATCGGGGACCAGCAGATCGCGCCGGATGTAGCCGACATACCCGTCGCGCCCTGCCTGCCCAAAGGCCCAGTCGGCTGTTTCCTCGAGCACCAGGAACCGCTCGTGCAGCACCAGTTCGCGCTGACGTTGCCATCGGCCCGGCGCCACATCATCGACCAG